>NZ_JBFULO010000016.1:0-24498 GCF_054049855.1 Stenotrophomonas sp. P5_B8
GGGCCGAGACGCTGCACCATCGAAACCGGCAACAGGAATCGCTGCAGGCTGCGCTGACAGATCAGCGGCAACGCGGTGTCGATGGACAGTTCCACATAGGATACCCGCAGGATGTCGTCGTGCRCGAATTCCAGTGCATAGGTGCACGTTCCTTCGGTATCGGCGACAAGGCCTTGCAGGCGAGTCAATTGCGCTAGATTCACCTGGCCGTCGAAGCGCCTTCGCGCTGCAACCATCCGCCAAGCATCCAGCATTTCGGGCACGTTTGCGGACATAAGCCGCTGAATGTTAAGGATCGTCCGGGCCGCTGTCAAATACCTGCGCAGTCAGGTTGCCGATCCCCGCCGGAAGGGCCCAGACTGCCGGCCTCCCGTGACCGGTATTGTCGCATGACACCGCTGCTGCTTGCCTCTACCTCCCGCTACCGCCGCCAATTGCTGGAGCGCCTCGGCCTGCCCTTGGAGACCGCCCGCCCCGACGTGGATGAGACCCCGTACCCGGACGAAGCCCCGCGGGTCATGGCGGTGCGCCTGGCGCGGGCCAAGGCCGAGGCGGTCGCCCGGGCCCATCCCGGCCGCTGGGTGATCGGCTCGGACCAGGTGGCGGAACTGAACGGCGCCCCGCTGGGCAAGCCGGGCACGGCCGAGCGTGCGCAGGCGCAGCTGGCCGCGATGTCCGGGCAGGTGGTCCAGTTCCATACCGCCATCAGCCTGATGCGCGACGGCGAGGTCCTGCAGGCCTGCGACCTGACCCGGGTGCACTTCCGTGTCCTGGATGCGGCTGAAATCGCGCGCTACGTGGCCGTCGAGCAGCCGTTGGACTGCGCCGGCAGCTTCAAATGTGAAGGCCTGGGCATCAGCCTGTTCGAGGCAATCGAGAACCGCGACCCGACCGCGCTGGTCGGGCTGCCCCTGATCGCACTGAGCCAACTGCTGCGCCAGGCGGGCTACACCCTGCCCTGAGCCCGCATCCACCCGCCGCACTCAGCGCTCGGGCACCTGCAGCGCCTGTTCCTGCCACGTCTCGACGCTGCCATCGCGGCCATGCAGCCGCAGGCCCAGCCAGTGCTTGCCCGGGGCCAGCGCGCGCGTATCGATGCGCGCGTCGAAGCCCACGTTGGGATGCTGCGGGTCGTTGGAGATCGTCCAGAAACTGGTGATGTCGTAGGCGCGGCCATAGGTGGCCTCGGCAGCCGGCTTGCCATCGACCAGCACGTCCACCCGCGACAGCCCCACCCCGTCCTTGAATGCCCAGCCACGCACGTCGAGCAGTCCGTTGACGTGCGCGTTGGGTTGCGGCGTGTCGATCCAGGCCATCGCCGGGGTCACGCAGGGCCCGGAGGCCTGCCCGGCCGGCAGCTTGAACAGCAGGAACCGCTGGAAGCCATGGTCGTTGCTGACCACGCGCGGCGGCGGCAATGGCCCTACCTGTGCGCAGACCTCGTGATAACGCTGCAGCAGGTCGCGGTAACGCTGGTCGCTGGGCGACAGCACCAGCAGCATCGGTGTTTTGCGCGGGCCCTCGTGCAGCAGCCCCCACAGCCCGAGCTGCGCGGTGCGGCCGTGCTTGTCGTTGAGCGGATGGCGCAGCACGTCGATCGACGGATCCCGCAGCTGGAAGCCCAGCTCGGCGCCCACCTTGAAGTTGCCGGCGAGCACGCGGGTACCGGGCGGCATGGTCTTCAGCTCGTCGCGCACCGCCGCCGCCAGTGGCTCCCAACCGGCGAAGTTGCGCGGATAGTATTTGTCCCCCGCCAACTGCTCGCGCAGGCTCGGCGTGGACGCCATCAGGTAGTAGCCGAACGCCAGCGCCAACCCGCCTCCGGCCAGCCACCAACCGGTGCGGCGCAACCAGCGCGGCCATCCGTTGAGCACCACCGGCACCGCCACCAGCAGCGCCAGGTAGCCCGGCAACGGCCAGTGGAAGCTGATGCGCTCCACGTCGGTGAAGAAGCCCAGGCCGAAGATCGACAGCGTCGACACCGCACCGACCAGGCCGAAGTAACGCCACTGCGCGCGCGCCCCACCGCCGGAGCGGGTACCGGCCAGTGCCACCTTCCACATCGCCATGCACAGGATCGGGGTGACCAGCATCGGCTGGATCACCAGGAACCACAGACCGCTCCACTCGAATGCCCACGGATGGCGTTCGACCACCTGGAATTTCAGCCCGGCATCATGGTTGTCCGCATTCCACGACAGCAGCGGCAACCACGCCAGCACACCCACCGCCAGCGCCACCCACACCCGCGGATCGCGCAGCATGCGCCGGCCCTGTGGCAACAGCAGCAGCGCGATGAAGCCAACCACGATCACGCCGATGAAACGGTAATGGCTGAGCGCGCCAATGGTCAGGCCCAGCCCCAGCTTCACCGCAGAGGCGGCATCGACGGTACGCAGCAGGCGTGCGCCGGCATCCAGGCACAGCACTGCGGCCAGCRCCATCGGCACATCCGGCACCGCCAGCATGCCCAGCGTGCCCGACAGCGGCATCAAAACGGTCAGGCTGCCGGCCTGCCAACCGGCCACCGCACCGAACCAGCGCGCAGCGATGCGGGACACCAGCCACGGCAATGCCGCACCGATGGCCAGGAACGGCAGGCGCAGGGCCAGTACATGCGTGCCGCCCAGTTCCACGCCGAGCCGCGACAACCAGGCCGTCAGCCCGGGAAGATCGGAGTAGGCCGCGGYCAGGTGCTGGCCTTCCTGCCAGTAGAAAGCCTCGTCCACGAACAACGGCAGACGCGCGGCGACCACCAGCTTCACTGCGGTGATCAGCGTCCACAACAGCAGAAAAATTGTGCGTGCGCGTTGTTCGCCCTGCATTGCTCTATAGAATCGAAAGGAACATCGACACGAGACGGACATGGAAAATTCGCCCCACGTGCCAGCCATGCTAACCGATGTACTGCGACAGGCTCTTCGCAGCGCCCAGGACCAGGTCAATGGCCTGGTCCTGGGCAAGGCGCACGAAGTGCGGCTGGCGTTCGTCGCGCTGCTGTCCGGCGGCCACCTGCTGATCGAAGACCTGCCCGGCCTGGGCAAGACCACGCTGGCCCATGCGATGGCTTCCAGCCTGGGACTGGGCTTCCAGCGCGTGCAGTTCACCTCCGACCTGCTGCCTGCCGATGTGCTCGGCGTCTCGGTTTACGAGGCGGCCAGTCGTCAGTTCCAGTTCCATCCGGGCCCGGTCTTCACCCACGTGCTGCTGGCCGATGAAATCAACCGCGCGCCGCCACGCACCCAGAGCGCCCTGCTCGAAGCGATGGCCGAGCAGCAGGTGACGCTGGACGGGGTGACCCACCCGCTGCCCGATCCGTTCTTCGTGATCGCCACCCAGAATCCGGTGGATCTGTCGGGTACGTTCCCGCTGCCGGATTCGCAGCTGGATCGGTTCCTGCTGCGGCTGGCGCTGGGCTACCCCAATGCCGAATCCGAACGCGAACTGCTGCGCGGCATCGACCGCCGCCATCTGATCGCCCAGGCCACCCCGCGGCTGGACGATGCGCAGGTGCGCACGCTGCGCGAGGCGGCCATCCAGGTGCATGCCAGCGAGGCACTGGTGCATTACGTGCAGGCGCTGCTGACCCGCAGCCGGCAGCATGCGGGCGTGCGCGTGGGGCTGTCGCCGCGCGCCGGGCTGGCGCTGCTGCGCGCGGCCAAGGCGCATGCCCTGCTGCTGGGGCGCACGCATGTGGTGCCCGAGGACGTGCAGACCTTGTTCGTGGCCGTCGCCGGCCACCGCCTGGTGCCCGAGGCCGAGGCCAACACCGGGCCGGCGCTGGCCCGCGCGATCCTCCAGACCGTGCCGGTGGATTGAGCATGCGCCGCGGCTGGGGAGACCGCTTGAAGCATGCGATGTTGCCGGCCAACGGCCGGCCCTACACGCGACCGCGCCAGCCGGAGGCGTTGCCACGCCGGCTGGACCGGCGCCGCATCTACGTGCTGCCCACCCGTTTCGGCCTGTTCGTGGCCGCGCTGCTGGCGGCGATGCTGCTGGGCGCGCTGAACTACAACAACAACCCGGCGATGCTGTTGGCCCTGCTGCTGGCCACCGTGGCCATTGCCAGCACCATCAGCGCGCACCTGCAGCTGTCGGACCTGCAGATCGATGCGGTCTCGGCCGAGCCGGTCCACGCCGGGCAGCCGATGCGCCTGCGCATCAGCCTGTCGCGCCGCGATGCACGCGCGCGTCGCGGACTGGAAGTGGCGCATGCGCAGGCCGTCGTGTTCGGCCATCTGATCGACAGTGAGCAGATCGAAGTGGACCTGATGCTGCCCACCGAACGCCGCGGCTGGCTCGACCTGGAGCGGATCCGGATTTCCACCACCCAGCCGCTGGGACTGGTACGGGCGTGGTCGTGGGTGTGGCCGGATGCACCRCTGCTGGTGTATGCGGCACCGGCGACACAGGCACCGCCGCTGCCCGAGAGCGGCGGCGATCCMCTGCATACCCGCGTGCGTGCCAACGGCGATGAGCTGCACCAGTTGCGCCCGTACCGCGCGGGCGACCCACAACGCAGCATCGCCTGGAAGCATTCGGCGCGACGCGACACCCTGCTGGTGCGCGAGTACGAACAGGCGGTCGGCGTGGATGTGCTGCTGGACTGGCGGCAGCTGTCATCGCTGCCGGTCGAAGCGCGCATCGCGCGACTGGCGCGCTGGGTCGACGTGGCCGAACGCGACGGCCGCCGCTACACCCTGCAGTTGCCCGGGCAACCGGTGCTGGGGCCGGGCAACGGCAGTGCCCACCACCACCTCTGCCAGCGCGCACTGGCGCTGATGCCGCATGGCTGAGCCGACCTCCCCCGCGTTGAGCGCCAGCGCACGTCACTGGACCCTGGCCAGCGCCGCGCTCGGTCTGGTCCCGCTGCTGCTGCAGCTGCCCAATCTGCTTGCGGCCATCATCGGCGTGGTGGCGCTGGCAACCGCGCTGATATCGCGCCAGCGTGTGCTGCCCGCGCCGGTGCGGCTGCTGCTGGTCATGGGCATGCTCGCGGCCATTTACTGGCAGATGGGCGCCCGCCCCGGCCGCGATACCGGCTGCGCGCTGCTGGCGGCGATGCTGGCCCTCAAATCCAGCGAGCTGCGCAGCTTGCGCGATGCCCGCAGCCTGCTTGGTTTCGCGTTGTTCGCACCGTTCGCCGCGTTCCTGCTGGACCAGGGCCCGCTCACCATGGGCCTGGCGGTACTGGCTGCGCTGACCGTCTTGCTGGCGCTGCAGCGCCTGGCGCATGCCGAAGGCCAGGCCCCGAGCCCACGCCTGGGCGGCCAGATGCGCAGTGTCGGGCGGCTGATCGCGCTCGGTTTGCCGCTGGCGCTGGCCGGGTTCTGGCTGTTCCCGCGGCTGGCCGAACCGTTGTGGGGCATCCCCGAACGCGCGGTCGGCAAACCGGGGCTGTCCGACCGGATGGACCCGAGCCAATGGCTGGACCTGATGGCCGACGACAGCCCGGCGCTACGTGTGCAGTTCTACGGCACCGTGCCGGCACCGCAGCAGCGTTACTGGCGTGGCCCGGTGATGACCCACTTCGATGGCCGGGTCTGGGAGCGCGACCGTGGCAGCCAGAGCCGGCCGCCACCGGCGGTCACCCAGGGCGGTCCACGCTGGGACTACCAGATCGACTACGAACCCACCGACCGCCGGCAGCTGGTGGCGCTGGACCTGCCGCTGCTGGCACCGCCTGGCAGCGACCTGGATGCCGACCACAGCCTGCGCAGCCGCAGCAGCCTCACTGCACTGACCCGCTGGCGGATGCAGTCAGCACCGGCCACCGCCTATGCCAATGACCTGTCGCGCTACCAGCGGCAACAGGCGCTGCAGTTGCCGGCGGGCTTCAATCCGCGCACCGCCACGCTGGCCCACCAGTGGCGCGCCGAGGCCGGCAATGACGACGCCGCGATCGTGAACCGTGCGCTGGGATGGATCCGCGCGCGCTTTGCCTACACCCTGGACACGCCCCTGCCGGGACGTGATGGCGTGGATGCATTCCTGTTCGACCAGCAGGCCGGCTACTGCCAGCACTTCAGCTCCTCCTTCGTGGTGCTGATGCGCAACGCCGGCATTCCCGCGCGGGTAGTGACCGGCTTTGCCGGTGGCACCCGCAACCGCTACGGCGACTACTGGGTGGTGCGGCGCATGGATGCCCACGCCTGGGCGGAAGTGTGGTTGCCCGGACGCGGCTGGGTGCGCGTGGACCCGACCGCCGCAGTTGCGCCCGAACGCATCTACGACACCCTGGAAGACCGTCTGCAGGCTGGCGGTGACGTAAGCACCCTGGAAGGCCGCTGGATGCAGTTGCGCCAGGCCAGCGACTGGCTGCGACGCGGCTGGAACGACCTGGTGCTGTCCTTCGACGCGTCGCGCCAGCAGCAACTGCTGCGCCCGCTGGGCATCGACAAGCTCGAGCCGGGGCAGCTGATCGTCGTTTTCACCCTCTTCGCACTGGCCGCGCTAGGGTGGATGGCATGGCTGCTGGGCCGTGGCGAACGCGAACGCGATCCGCTGCTGCGCGCCTGGCACCGGCTGGGACGCCGCTACGCCAGACTCGGCCTGGCCCGCGACCCTGCCGAACCTGCCAGCCAGTGGGCCGAGCGCATCCACCGGCAACGCCCCGATCCGGCGCTGCTGTCGCTCAGCAGCCGTTTCGTTCGCGCGCGTTACGCTGGCGCGGACGTCGACCTCACTTCATTATTGCGCGACCTGCGCAGGCATCGCCCGTCCTCCGGAGCATCCCCATGAAGATCCAGATTCTGCTTCCCCTCGCTGCTTCGCTGGCGCTGGCCGCCTGCGCGACCGCGCCCAAACCGCTGCAAGGCCAGTTCAGCATGGTCAGCCCGCGCGATGCGGTGCCCACCCAGCAGGTTGGCACCCCGGTGCGCTGGGGCGGACGCATCATCGAGACAAATCCGGGGCAGGGTCAGACCTGCTTCCAGTTGATCTCGCGCCCGCTCAACGGCAGCGGCCGCCCGAGCACCACCTCGGCCGACGCCAGCGACGGCCGATTCATCGCCTGCCGCGCCGGCTTCTACGATCCGGCCGTGTTCGAGCCGGGCCGCGATGTGACCTTCATCGGCAAGATCGCCGGCTACGAGAACACCCGCATCGGCGAGTACGACTACCGCCTGCCCAAGCTGGATGCCGACGTCATCTACCTGTGGCCGGAAGTGCGCCAGGTCGATGTGGTGCCGGCCTACCCGTACGGCCCTTGGGGCGGTCCGGGCTGGGGCCCGGGTTGGGGCTACCGCGGCTGGGGCTGGTGGTAACTGGCTAGGTACCGACCGTTGGTCGGTATGCCTTGAAGAAAAAGCCGCCGAAGGGCGGTTTTTTCTTTGCTCCCCGGTAGAGCCACCCCATGGGTGGCTCCCTTCCGATCAGGCGTCGCGCAGCCACCCGCGGGGTGGCTCTACCTGGCACCCTCGCCCTTGGCGCKTCAGGCGTTGGGCGTTCCGAAGTGGCCCAGCGGCGCGCCGGCCAGCAGGTGCAGGTGGATGTGGAACACGGTCTGCCCGGCATGCTCGCGGCAGTTCATGACGATCCGGTAGCCGTCCTGCGCGAATCCTTCCTGACGCGCGTAGTCGGCCGCGGCCAGGGCCAGCTTGCCGATCAGGTGCGCCTGCGACGGCTGCACGTCGTCCAGGGTCGGAATCGCCTCGTTCTTGGGAATGAACAGCACATGCACCGGCGCCTGCGGGGCGATGTCCTTGAAGCCGAGCACTTCGTCGTCTTCATAGACGATGCTGGCCGGGATTTCGCGGCAGATGATCTTGCCGAACAGGGTGTCTTGGCTCATGGGGCACCGTTTTGAACAGGGGGCTGGAGCTTAGCGCGGATGATCGCCGGGATCATTGCCGCGCCTTGCGCGGGCAGCCGACCATGGCTCGGCTCTACCGTGTGGATGCATCGCGTGGCCAGCCGGCCATGGGTCGGCTCTACCATGTGGATGCATCGCATGGCCAGCCGACCATGGCTCGGCTCTACCGTGTGGATGCATCGCGTGGGCAGCCGACCACGGGTCGGCTCTACCGTGTGGATGCATCACGTGGCCAGCCGGCCATGGGTCGGCTTTACGCGTGGATGCTCGACATTGTCGACCGGTCGCCTGGCGTCATTCCTGCACTTCGGTGCGCGTACCGAAGGCGTGCGAGAGCGTGCCACGGTCCACGTATTCCAGCTCGCCGCCCAGCGGCAGGCCCTGGGCCAATCGGCTCGGGCGCACCTTGTGCGTGCGCGCCAGCTGCGCCAGGTAATGCGCGGTGGCTTCGCCTTCGACCGTGGCGCTGGTGGCAATGATCAGCTCCTGCACCTCACCCTGCTGCAGGCGTGCTTCCAGCTGATCCAGACCCAGTTCGCGCGGGCCCACGCCGTCCAGCGGCGACAGACGCCCCTGCAGTACGAAGTACACGCCCCGGAATCCGGTGGCGTGTTCGATCGCCAGGCGATCGGCCGGGGACTCCACCGCGCACAGCTGCTGCCGCTCACGACTGCCGTTGGCGCACACCGCGCAGATCTCGGTCTCGCTGAAATCGCGGCACTGCGCGCAATGGCCGATGCGTTCGATCGCCTTGGCCAGCACCTCGGCCAGCTTCTGGCCGCCCACCCGTTCGCGCTCGAGCACGTGGTAGGCCATGCGTTGGGCAGTCTTCTGGCCCACGCCCGGCAACACCCGGAAGGCCTCGATCAATTGTTCGAGCAGGGGCAGGCTCATGGCGGTGTGCTCATCTCAGAAACAAGCGCGCGAAGCCGACAAGGCTTCGCGTCGCGGTCGCCAGCATGGCACCGGGCAGTGCCCGGCGCGGGTACTGGCTCAGAACGGCAGCTTCATGCCCGGCGGCAACTGCATGCCGGCCGTGGCCGAACCCATGCGGTTCTTCGACTCGGCATCGATCTTGTTGGAGGCATCGTTGAACGCGGCCGCCACCAGGTCTTCAGTCATTTCCGCATCGCCCAGGATCGACGGATCGATACGCACCTTGCGGCACTCCTTGGCACCGGTCAGGGTCACGCTGACCATGCCGCCGCCGGCGCTGCCGGTGACTTCCAGCTTGGCGAGTTCTTCCTGGGCCTTCTGCAGGTTTTCCTGCATCTTCTGGGCCTGCTGCATCAATTGGGCGATGTTGCCGCGCATGGTTCTTTACTCATCAAAAGGACGGATGGAATCGGCCACGACCCGGGCGCCGTGCTGCTGGATCAGCAGCTGCACCTGCGGGTCGGCCATGAAGGCGGCTTCGGCCGCCTGTTGCCGCTCGCCACGCTGGCGGTCGGAACGCTGGTGCAGCGTTTCGGCCTCGGCGTTGCCATGTTCGATCACGATCCGCGGGGTCTGGCCCAGCGGCCCGGACAGCGCGTCGGTGAGCGCCGCCAGCGAACGGTCCGAACACAGGTACTCAAATCCGGGCGATACCGCCAGTTTCAAGACACCCTGCTGAAAACTGATGAACGCTGCGTGCGCGGCCAGCTGCCGCGACGGACCGTTGAGCTGGCTCTGGGCGACCAGTTCCAGCCAGGCTTCCGGCGAGGCCAGCGCGATAGGTTCACCTGCCGCAGCAGCCTGGGACGGGGCGGCCGACGGAGCGATGGCGATGCCCTGCGGGCGGGGTGTCGGCGACGGGGCGGCCACAGGCGCAGGCGCCGCCTGACGTGCCGCCGGTGCTTCCCAGGGCGCGACCATGGCCGCGTCGGGGCTGGCCATTTCCGCCGCCAGCGCCTCATCGCGATCTTCCGCGCCGCCGTGGTGCCACGGCGGCGGGTCGTCTTCGGGCGCCGGTCCGGCCGGCGGAGCCGCCTTGGACGGGGCGACCTCGGAAACGACCACCGGCGGGGCGACGGGCGGCGCGGCCACCACCGGCGCCGCCGGTGCCACAACGGCCGCGGGCGCGGCGGCGGCGACGACGGTGGCGGTTACGGCCGCGGGTGCAGCCGCCATTCCACTGCCCTGGGCCGCGCTGCCGGAGCCACTGTTCACCTCGGTGCCGGTCCCCGGATCACGCGGTACCGGCGGCACCGCCGCGGCCGGACGGAACGCCAGCATGCGCAGCACGGCCATTTCAAAGCCGGCGCGCGGGCTCGGCGCCAGATACAGGTCGCGACGGCCGCCCAGTGCCATCTGGTACCAGAGCTGCACCACTTCCGGGCGCAGGCGCTGGGCGAAAGCGGCGGCATCGATGCCTTCGCCGTCGGCCTGGGCACCCGGCACCAGCTGCTGCACCTGGATGCGGTGCAGGGCCTCGGCGAGCGCTTCGAGCACGCCACTCCAGTCCGGCGAGAACTCGGCCAGCGCGGCCACCACCTGCAACAGGCGTACGCCGTCACCGTCGGCCAGGGCCTCCAGCATGGCGGCCACCTGGGTGCGGTCGACCGTGCCCAGCATGGTGCGCACCACGTCCTCGCGCAGCGCCCCGCCGGCATAGGCGATGGCCTGGTCGAGCAGCGACAGGCCATCACGCAGGCTGCCGTCGGCGGCCTTGGCCAGCTGCACGATCGCCGTCGGGTCGGATTCGATCTCCTCGGCGGCCAGGATCCGGGTCATCTGGCCCTGGATCTGGTCCTCGTCCAACCGCTTCAGGTTGAACTGCAGGCAGCGCGACAGCACCGTCACCGGCAGCTTCTGCGGGTCGGTGGTGGCCAGCAGGAACTTCACATGCTCCGGCGGCTCTTCCAGCGTCTTCAGCAGCGCATTGAAGGCCGCCTTGGACAGCATGTGCACTTCGTCGATCAGGTAGACCTTGTACTTGCCGCGCGAGGGCATGTACTGGGCGTTCTCGATCACTTCGCGGACGTCGTCCACGCCGGTATTGGACGCGGCATCGATCTCGAGCAGGTCGATGTAACGACCCGAATCGATGTCCAAGCAGGCCGGGCACTGGCCGCACGGGTCGGCGCTGGTGCCCTGCTCGCAGTTCAGCGACTTGGCGAAAATACGCGCGATGGTGGTCTTACCGACCCCGCGGGTACCGGTAAACAGGAACGCATGGTGCACCCGGCCGCTGTCCAGCGCATTGCTGAGCGCACGGACCACGTGTTCCTGGCCCACCAGCTCGGCAAAACGCTTCGGACGCCACTTGCGGGCAAGGACGAGATAGGACATCAGGCCACCGTCTTCATCGGGACGTCCATTGTGCCACGCCTGTCCAGCCCCCCTGCCCTCCGTCTCGTGCCGCTTGTGCGATTGCAATTCCCCCGCTAGAATCTGCGCCCCTGCAGCGGGTTATCGCAGCAGGTCCGGAGAGGTGTCCGAGCGGTTGAAGGAGCACGCCTGGAAAGTGTGTAAGCGTCTAAACCGCGCTTCGGGGGTTCGAATCCCCCTCTCTCCGCCAGGTTCAGGAAGAAGCCGTCCTTCGGGGCGGCTTCTTCGTTTTCCGGCCGGCCTTGTCGCCACGGTCCGCCCCTGCGACCGTCCTTCATCCCAGCCAATGGGGAGCCTCGATCGTACGGCCTGAGTGCGCCCTACCCCGATGCTCTTTACGGACGCACAGCGCGCGCGGCTGGGTATCGCCCGGCGGGGATCACCGCCCATGGCACAGTAGCCTCCCCTACTCGCCCGCTGATGATTCCGTGTCCACCCTTCGCCTCTTCGCCACTCCCGATGCAAGCGCCTGTCTGGAGATATTCGACAGCAACGTGCCGTACTACTTCGGCGCCCACGAACGCAGGGACTTCTCCAACTACCTGCTGCAACGCGAGCGCGCGCAGGATTACCTCGTGGTGGAGCGTGCCGGCCGGATTGCTGCCTGCGGCGGGCTGATGCGGACCGATGAGGACACGGCTGCATTCTGCTGGGGCATGGTCGACAGCAGCCTGCACCGCCAGGGCCTGGGCAACATCCTGGCGCTGGCGCGCGTAGCGCAGGCACGTGCCCTCGGCGTGCGTCGCCTGACCCTGAGCACCAGCCAGCACACCCGGGGTTTCTACGCTGCACAGGGCTTCATCGTGACCGCGATCGTGCCCGATGGCCACGGTCCCGGCCTGGATGCGGTGCACATGGAACGCCCGTTAGGCCGCGCTGAGCGGCGCCACCACACACGCGTCAGCCACGCATGGTGTGGCTCTACCCGGGGTCAACTGCTCGACAGCTTCATCAGCACCAATCCGCTCACGATCAGCACCGCCGCGGCAATCCGCATTGCGCTGACGGTTTCGCCGAGGAAGGTGATGCCGATGACGAACGCGCCGACCGCGCCGATGCCGGTCCAGATCGTGTATGCCGTGCCCAGCGGCAACGTGCGCATCGCCAGTGACAACAGCCAGAAGCTGGCAATCATGGTGACCAGGGTGATGATCGACGGGGTGAGCTTGCTGAAGCCGTCGGACTGCTTCATCGCGAACGCCCAGACGATTTCCAGTACACCGGCTGCCAACAGATAGATCCAGGCCATACGGCCCTCCTTGATGGGGGCCAGGTCGTCCTGGACGTTGTTCCCGATGCGGGGGAGGTCGTTCCTCCTGTACCGGCCATTTTAGCGCCACGCCACGCCAATGGACGCCGGGCCGTGCTGTTGGCTACAGGCGATTCAGGCGAGTATCTGGCACTGCGTGCCGCGCATGCGCTAGAATGCGCGACTGCACTACGGGGGCACGCTCCTGCAGTACAGCTTCCCACGCCGAGCACCGATCCCTGATCGCCCCGCGTGCGGAACGTCTCTATGGTGGCCCCGTCGGCCCCTCGCGACGCTAGGTCGAAAATCCCGCCAGGGCCGGAAGGCAGCAACGGTATCGATCGACGCGGGCGCCGAGGCAAGCCGGCGGGGCCGCCACCTTTTCCGGCCCCGGTTTTCCTGTCGCGACGCTGCCGCTCAAGGCGCCGTTGGCGTGCCCTGGTGGAATACCACACGCCAGGCATCCTCGCGCAGACGCCAAAGCGAACTACGCAGCACCTCGCGCTGGCGCACGCCGTCGATCACATACCAGCTGCGATACCGCACCTGCGCCACGGTCGGGGCGAGCAGGCTCACGGCGTAGTCGTCAGACTCGATCTCCACTGCGGTCCGTTCGGCCGGGATGTCGACCAGCGCCGCGGCGCGCCCGTAACAAGTGCCTGAGCTGCCGATTTCACTGAAGTCCGCATCAAGCAGCGCCGCCAGGCGCGCCACATCGCTGCGGACGACCGGGTCATGCAGGGCGCGCTCGAGCGCTTCGAGATGGGCGGCAAGTGCGGCGGCGTTGGACGCGCGCGGCATGCTCAAGGCGGATCCTGGGCCAGCACGTGCATCGCCGTCGGCGTAGCCAGCGCCACGCATTCGCCCGGCAGCGCGACGCGATGCCCGCGCTGGCGCAACGCCTGTCCGTCGGCATGGCTGGCGTAGTGGTACAGCATCATTCGCGACTGCAACTCACGGCTGTACTCGCGCTCCAGATCATCCACCCCGGTATGCGAGGGATTGCCATGCAGGCCACAGTCGTGGGCGATCAGTTCGTTGTCGTCGGCATAGCGGGCCAGCATCTCCGGAATCGGGCGGGTATCGCCGCTCCAGGTGATCGCGCCCTTCAGGCGCAGGCCGTAGGCGGTTTCCGGCCAATGGTGACGCACCGGGAACACCTCCAGCCGCACACCGTCGTGCCAGAACGCATCGCCGACCACGATCAACTGGAAGGCGTCCCAGAAATTGGCGCCGCCCTCGGCCAGCACGTTCGGATAATCGGCCACCCGTTTATGCAGCAGCGGCACTACCGTGGCCGGCACATACAGGCGGATGCGACCGCGCCGTTGCGGCGAGAAAAAGGCATCGACGAACAACCGCTCGAAACCGGCCACATGGTCCAGGTGCACGTGGGTGACGAACAGCGCCTGCGGGACATGCCCGTACTGCGCCTGGAACGCGGTCAGACCCTCGCCACCGCAGTCGATGGTCAGCCACGGCCGGCCCTCGCGTTCGATCACCGCCATCGGCGAGCCGAGCTCGACGGCCGACGCATTGCCGACCCCCATGAAACGCAGCGCCCAGGACATCAGTACCCCCGGTTCCAGGCCAGGTCGTAGGCACGGCGCAGCCGTGCGTAATCTTTTTCCACATCGTCCTGGCTGCGCTCGCCGCGCAGCTTGATCAGCGAACGCAGCAGGCGCTTGAGGTTCTTTTCGCGCCAACGGGTGGCGGGAATACGCTGCACGCAACGGTCGAAATCGATCAGCCAGCCATGGCCGTTGGCATCGAACAGGATGTTGTGCGCGTTGAGGTCGGCATGGTCCAGGCCGGCGCGATGGAACCGCGCGATCAGCCGGCCGGTTTCCTCCCACGGTGCGCCCCGTCCGGCCACCAGCGCGCGGTCGGCAAGTGAGCGCACCCCTTCCAGCCGCTCCATCAGGATCGCGGCCCGGTAGCGCATGCCATCGCGCATGTAGAACGCGGCGATCGGCTGCGGCACCGGCAGTTTCAACGCGCGCAGTGCGCGCATCAGGCGGAATTCGGCGAAGCTGCGGGTGCGGTTGGCGCCGCGCCACAGGTACTGATCGCGGCTCAGCTTGGCCGCCATGCCGCCGCGCAGGTACAGCCGCAGCACGCATTGGCCGAAGGGCGCATCGACGAACCACGCACCGCCCCGGCCGCCGTCCCCGACCGGCCGCGCCCGCTCGGCCCAGTGGGCTGGCGAGAACAGACCGATCTCGGCTTGCCGCAGCCGTTCCCGGTCGAACAGAATGGAACCCATGCCGCGTCCATCACGGCAAGGCGTCAGCGCTTCAGTGGCGTCGAATGCGACCATTACTTCGAGTCTAACAACACCATGGCATCAGCGTCCTCTTCCTTGTGTCTTTTGCGTTTGTCCGCACTGGGCGACGTCACCCACGTGGTGCCGCTGGTGCGGACCCTGCAGAAGGCCAGGCCAGGCACGCCACTGCACTGGATCATCGACAAGGCCGGTCACAAACTGCTCGACGGCCTGCCCGGCGTGGTGTTCCACCCCTACGACAAGAAGACCGGGCTGGCCGGGATGCGCGCGCTGCGCGCGACGTTCCCGCCGGGGCGTTTCGAGGCGCTGCTGCAGATGCAGGTGGCCTTCCGCGCCAACGTGCTCTCCGCCTTCGTACCCGCCAGGCGCAGGATCGGCTACGACAAGGCGCGCTCGAAGGACCTTCACGGACTTTTCATCAACGAACGCATCCCCGACCGCCCCGGCATCCATGTGCTCGATGCGATCGGCAGTTTCGGCGAGCCGCTCGGCATTGCCCAGACCGAAGTCAGCTGGGACCTGGCCGTGCCGCCGGCGGCAGTCGACTGGGCGCAGGCGCAATGGGAGGACGATGGCCGCCCGGTGCTGATGATCTCGCCCTGCTCCAGCCATGTGCGCCGCAACTGGTATGCCGACCGCTACGCCGCCGTGGCCAACCATGCCAGCGCGCGCGGCTGGCAGGTGGTGCTGTGCGGTGGGCGCAGCGCGCTGGAGCGCGAGATGACCGACGCCATCCTGGCCCAGCTGCACACTCCCGCGCTGGACCTGGTCGGCAAGGACACACTCAAGCAGCTGCCAGCCCTGCTGGCCCGCGCCGCGCTGGTGATGACGCCCGACTCGGGCCCGATGCACATCGCCAACGCCATGGGCACCAAGGTGCTGGGCCTGCATGCGGCCAGCAATCCGGCGCGCAGTGGCCCGTATTCGGACCGCCGTTACTGCGTGGACCGCTATGACGATGCCGCGCGCAGGTTCCTCGGCAAGCCGGCCAGCGAACTGAAATGGGGCACCAAGGTCGAGTTCGACGATGTGATGCAGCTGATCACCGTTGAAGACGGCATCGCCGCGTTCGAGCGGTATGTCGCCGATCATCGCCCGGCCTGATCGGCGCAATTGACGCTGCGCGGTCAAGCGGGGCCGGACATTGCGGGGTTGCCGGCCGGCGGCCGGCATTACCACCTGCGCATCGCAGGCCGACGGAGTTACGCGCCCCTGGGTGCGTAATCCTTGTACGACTTCTCTTCGACGTAGCCCGAGCCCAGCGCCAGGTTGATCGCCTTCTTGATCCGGGCACGCTCGTCGTTCTGCAGGTACACGCTGCGGGCCAGCGCGACGAAGTTCTCGTCGAAGGCCTGCGCCTTGTCCTGCAGGCGGATGTTGTCCTCGATGTCCCACAGCCGCTCGTTGACCGCCTTCAGGTCGGCACGCAGACGCGCGATGTCCTTCACCGCCGCCGGGTGCGCCATCCAGGTCTTGTCCAGCGCGCTCAGCTCGGCATGGATGTTGGCCAGTTTGGCGGCATCGTCGATGCGCTCGGACTTGATCTGCAGGATCGAGATCTTGTCCAGCAGCTCGCCAAAGGAAACAGGAACCAGAATTTCAGCGGTCATGGGGGAGATCCGTTACATGAGACGGGCAGTTTAGCGGACCCGGCGTAGAACACAGGTGGGCTGCCTGACGCACTGTTCCCGCGTTTCTCATCCTGCCGTCAGGTGGCGCACTCCCCACTGGTGGCACAAGCCCCTCTGTTGAGGGGCTGCCCCGACAGGGGCGGGGAGAGGCAGGCAAAGGGACCGGGCCCAAACGCTGCGAAGCGGCGTTTGGGGCGACGGCGCAACGCGCCGTCGCATCCCGCGCCAGATCAAAAGAAAAGGGCTGCCCACCGGGCAGCCCTTTTCTTTTGATCTGGCGGAGAGGGGGGGATTCGAACCCCCGAGGCGCTATAAACGCCTGCCTGATTTCGAGTCAGGTACATTCAACCGCTCTGCCACCTCTCCAGATGGTCCCGGCGAACCGGGAGGCGAATGATACGGGCAGGACGCGTCGGCGACAAGTCATTCGTTTGCAACGGAAGTGAATTTCTTCTGTATGGATACCTTGCCGGATGTCCGGCGGGCCGCGATCATGCCGTTCTCCCCCGCAACGTCCCCTTGCCTGCAGCCACCCCATGATCGAATTCGGACACCTGACCCACCCTGGCCTGCGCCGTGACCTCAACGAGGACACCTACTACGGCGATGGCGAACTGGCGTTGTGGCTGGTGGCCGACGGCATGGGCGGACACGCCTGCGGCGAAGTGGCCAGCGCGCTGGCGCGCGAGACCATCGTGCGCGAGATCCGCCAGGGCGCGTCGCTGGCGCATGCGATCCGGGTCGCCGACGAGGAAATCATCCGCACCTCCCGGCGGCGCAATGACAGCCTGCCGATGGGCACCACCGTGGTCGCCGCGCGCGTTCAGGGCAACCGCTACGAAGTGGCCTGGGTCGGCGACAGCCGCGCCTACCTGTGGCGCGATGGCCAGCTGGCCCAGCTCAGCCAGGACCACAGCGTGGTCCAGGAACTGGTCGCCCAAGGCAACCTGACTGCCGAACAGGCGCGCGCGCACCCGCACCGCAACGTGGTGACCCAGGCGCTGGGCGTGACCGACCCGGCCCACCTCAACGTCGCCACCACCACAGGCGAACTGCGCCCGGGCATGCAGCTGCTGCTGTGCAGCGACGGGCTGACCGAGGAAGTGGAAGACAAGGGCATCGCCAGCACGCTGGCCTTTGACGACGCCAGCGCGCAGGAGTGCGTGGATACCCTGGTCGCCGCCGCGCTCGATGGCGGCGGTTCGGACAACATCACCGTGATCCTGGTGCGTTGCCACTGAGGGCTGACGGGTTGCGGGGCGGTGGACGGTTCGATACGCCGGTTGGATGAGCGTGGCCGAGCAGGCGGCGTAACCCCTTGAGGGTCGCCGAACGAAAGGCAGCCACGCATGGCGTGGCTCTACCCGTGAAGATCGACGCCCGTAGCGGCCCGTAGACCGACGCCTGGAGCGACCCGTACCGCCAGGTGAGTCGCGCCGCGGTCAGCCCGCTTCGGCCATCTCGCGCTCGCCGTCCCATATCGCATGGCCGGCCTTCTTGCGCAGCTTGGCCAGGCGCGCCTGGTGCGCTTCCAGCTCGGAGGCGGTTGCCACCACACGGGGGCGCGGCAGCAGACGCGAGGTGTCGAACGCCTGCGCGTGCGCGGTGCCGCCCTTGGCTTCGTCGGCCGAACCGAAGCCGATTTCTTCCTGGCCCGAGGTCAGTGCGATGTACACATCGCCCAGGATCTGGGCATCGAGCAGGCCGCCGTGCAACTGGCGATGCGCATTGTCCACGCCCAGCCGCCGGCACAGTGCGTCCAGCGAATTACGCTGGCCCGGGAAGCGCTCGCGCGCCATCTTCAGCGTATCGATCACCGTGCAGCGGTCGGTGATCTTGCCGTAGTGGTCGCCGAGCAGCGACAGCTCGTTGTCCAGGAAGCCGATGTCGAACGCGGCGTTGTGGATGATCAGTTCGGCGCCATCGATGAAGGCGAGGAACTCATCGGCGATCTGCGCGAAGTCGGGCTTGTCGGCCAGGAAGTCCAAGGTCAGCCCGGTGACTTCCTGCGCGCCCTGTTCGAACTCGCAGTCCGGCTTGATGTACTGGTGGTAGTTGTTGCCGCTGGGGCGACGTTCGAGCAGTTCCACACAGCCGATTTCGACGATGCGGTTGCCCTTTCGCCATTCCAGACCGGTGGTTTCGGTATCGAGGATGATCTGACGCATGGGCTCAGTGTACCGGGCCGGCGGCGCGGATCCGGATCGCGGCATCGCGCGCCAGCTGGTCCACCCGCTCGTTGTCCGGGTCACCGGAATGGCCCTTCACCCAACGCCAGTCGATGGTGTGCATGAGGGTGGCCGCGTGCAGGCGCTCCCACAGTTCGCGGTTCTTGACCGGAGCGCCACCGGCGGTCTTCCAGTTCTTGCGGATCCAGCCCGGCATCCACTCGGTCAGGCCCTGGCGCACGTACTGGGAATCGGTGAACAGCACGATGTTGCACGGCTCGCTCAGCGCCTCCAACCCGGAGATGGCGGCCATCAGCTCCATCCGGTTGTTGGTGGTGTGCGCTTCGCCGCCGCTCAGTTCACGCTCGTGCGCGTTGTAGCGCAGCAGTGCCGCCCAGCCGCCGGGGCCGGGATTGCCGAGGCAGGAACCGTCGGTGTGTATTTCTATGGTCTTCATTGCATTCCAGATCAGGTCGCCACGGTGCCGTGCCATTGGCGGACCGGCAGTGGCGTAGGTCCCGGCAAGGCCAGGGTGCGTTTCTCGGCGCTGAACAGGCACGCCGCGCGCAGCAGTGCGAGGCTGCGGTGGCCGGGTGCCCGGTCGTGCCACATCGGTCCCAGGTAGGTCACGTCCTGGCAGGCCAGCCCGCACCGCTCCAGGGTATGCCGGAGCCGCTGCGGGCTGCGCACTACCAGCCCGTGGTGGCGCCATTGGCGGCGATACGGGCTGAACGGGTTGAGAGTGGACAGCCAGAGCCGGCCGCCGGGCATCAGCACCCGTGCACATTCGTCGATCAGCTGTTCGGCGTCGCGGGCGGTGACGTGCTGGAGCACGATCGCGTTGACGCTCTCGCTCGGCAGCGGCAGGGGCAGACCGCAGTGGGCATCGCCGGCAAATCCGGCGCCGTCACGGTACAGGCGCAGCCCACGCCCGGGCAGGCTGGGCAGGGCCGCCCACGCGGCGGTCGGCGCCACCCACAGCCAGGGCGTCACCGGGTGCTCGGCGAGCAGGGGCATCAGGTGCTGCAACTCCAGCTGGCACAGCACTTGTGCCGGTTCAGTATCAAACCAGGATGCGACTGACGCTTGACGGGGGCTCGGCGTGGCGGGCATGGTCCAATTCTATGCGACTCACTGCCCTACCCGCATTTGCGGACAACTACATCTGGGCCCTGGTCGCCGACGACGGCCGCGCGGTCGTGGTCGACCCGGGCCAGGCATCGCCGGTTCTGGCTGCCGCAGCGCAGCAGGGATGGACGCCTGAGGCGATTCTTCTCACCCACCACCACGACGACCACATCGGCGGCGTGACCGAGCTGCAGGGCCGGTATCCGGGGCTTGCGGTATACGCGCCACACGATCCGCGCATGCCGATGGCGACGCATCGGGTAGGCGAAGGTGAACACGTTCAGGCATTGGGCCAGACGTTCCACGTAGTATCCGTGCCCGGTCACACCCGGTCGCATGTCGCGTTTCACACCGCTGAACATCTTTTCAGTGGGGACGCGCTGTTCAGCCTGGGCTGTGGTCGCATGTTCGAAGGTACGCCGTCCCAGCTGCAGGCATCCCTGCACAAGCTGGCGTCCCTGCCCCCGCACCTGCTGTTGTGTTGCGGGCACGAATACACCGTGTCAAATGCCGTCTTCGCGCGGCACGTCGACCCCACCAACGCTGCGTTGCTGCAGCGCCATGAGGAGGCCCTGGCCATGCGCCGCGATGACCGCCCCACGCTGCCGGTAACACTGGCCAGCGAGCTGGAATGCAATCCGTTCCTGCGCACCCGTTTTCCCTCGATCCAGCAGGCCGTCAGTGCCCACCTGGGTCGCCCCGTCACCGATGAAGTCGATGTCGTCGTAGGTCTGCGCGGCTGGAAAGACGGATTCCGTACATGAGCCGGCGATTGTTGCCGCTCGCGCTCGGCCTGGGACTTGCCCTTGCCGGTGGCGCGAGCGCCCAGTCGTTGAGTGCGGGAATGTCGCAGAACGTGGCCGGGCTCTCGCAGCTGCCACTGGACCCCGCCGCCCTGCCGCCGGTTTCGGTGCGCAACGGGCAGGAGATCTTCGCCAGCTTCCGGGAAGGCTTGGCCGAACCCACCTGCAACGCCGAGGCCACCAGCCCGCGTTGGCAGAAACAGTTCGCCCACGCCCCGTCGCGGCTGGCCAACCAGGACGATGACGCCCTGGTGCTGTTCGGCTATGTGGTCGAAGAGCTGCGTCGCTCGAACCTGCCCACCGAGTTCGCGCTGATCCCGTTCGTGGAAAGCGGCTACCGGCCCAATGCCCGCAACGGCAGCGGCCCGGCCGGGCTGTGGCAGTTCATCGCCACCACCGCCAAGAACCACCGGGTCCAGATGACCGCCGGGTACGACGGCCGCCTGTCGGCGGTGGACTCCACCCAGGCCGCGGTGCGTTACCTCAAGACCCTGCATGGCATGTTCGGCGGCGACTGGCGCCTGGCCACGATGGCCTACAACGCCGGCGAGTACCGCGTCCTGCAGTCGTTGCGCAAGGCCGGCATGAACGCGCAGAACGCGCGGCCAGCCGAGCTGCCGGGGCTGTCGCCGATCACCTACGCCTACGTCGAGAAGCTGCACGCGCTGGCCTGCGTGCTGGAAACAGCTGAAACCAAGCCGGGCGTGATGGCCTCGCTGGACCGCACCGTGCCGGTGCTCAAGGGGCACACCCTGCCGGCCGGCACCAGCGTCCAACAGTGGGCCGCACAGCGCTCCCTGGACCCGGCGCGGATCGCGCGACTCAACCCGGCCCTGGCCAGCGGCAAGGGCCGTCCGAGCGGCCAGGTCACCTTGCTGGCCCCGGCCAGCCACGCGCCGGTGGACGCCAGCGCAGCGGTAATGGCGACAGTCGCCGCCGCCGACAGCCCCACCCCCGTCGATACGACAGCGCCGTCGGCCAAGGCCGAGGCACCGGCACCGCGCGTGGCGCGGACCGTGGCCAGCAGCGCCGATCGCCCGCGTAGCCGCCGCCATACCGTCCGCGACGGCGAGTCGCCGTGGACGATCGC
Organism: Stenotrophomonas sp. P5_B8; assembly: GCF_054049855.1. Taxonomy (NCBI): domain Bacteria; kingdom Pseudomonadati; phylum Pseudomonadota; class Gammaproteobacteria; order Lysobacterales; family Lysobacteraceae; genus Stenotrophomonas; species Stenotrophomonas sp. P5_B8. The sequence goes on from NZ_JBFULO010000016.1 coordinate 21,482, forward strand.
CCGTCGCTATGGCATGCCGCTGAAGGCCCTGTTGTCACTCAATGGGCTCAACGGCAGCAGCGTGCTGAAGCCCGGCGCGGTGTTGCGCGTGGAGGATTGACGGGGTCGCCCGGCGATCCAGAGCGGTACCTGCGATGCCCGGCGATGCCGGGCATCGTCGTTTCCGGGTTCTGCGTCTCGTTGCGGGGCCGCGCCAAGGGCGGAAGCGCCGGTTCGGGGCAGCGCGCGATCCCGCCGATCAGCCGGATCGGCGGTCGCCTGAGCGAGACCCTGCGGAAACGTAGCGGAGCACATCGTCGAGGATGCGGCGCAGCGCGCTGGCGCGCGAGGTGGCTGGCGCGCCTGATGGTCCACGCGACGGCGACTCGGGGCCGCGCCCCGGCCGACTGCCGACCCGGGCACGGGATGCGGTGTCGGCAGGACCATGGCCGAAGGCGCATTGGCACTGGCACTCGCATCAGCCGTTGTGCGGTTGGCCTTGGTTCTCTGGCATCCGACCTCACTCGCCTGAAACCTGGCGCCCCGCCCAGCCCTACCCTCCACAACGTAGAAGGCCCGGCAATGCCGGGCCTTCTGCTGCCGCTGCAACCGGGTCGGTTACAGGTTCGCCTCTTCGGTCTGCACCTTGTAATGCTTGCGCATCGCGTCGATGTAGGCCTTGGCTGCGGCCATGCCATCGATCTGGTTCAGCTGATCGGTGAAGGCCTTCTTCTGCTCCGGCAGGACCTCGGCCAGGTTGGCCGGGGTCACCTTGGTGACCGCGTACACCAGGTAACGGCCCTGCACGGCCACCTTGCCGTAGCTCGGCTTGCCTTCGGTCGGTGCCTGCGCGCCGAACACGGCACGGTTGATCTCCGGGGTCGGGACCGGCTGGGTGCGCGGCAGGCCCGGCAGCGGGCTCACCTGCAGCTTCTCGCTGACCGCGAGCGCCTGCAGGGTCTGCCCCGCCTTGAGCTTGGCCAGCAGCGCGTCAGCGGCCTTCTCCGAGGCCTGGCGGCTACGGTCGGTACGGATCGCGGCAATCACCTGCTCACGCGCCTTGACCAACGGCAGCGCCTGTTCCGGGCTGTGGTCGGTCACCCGGATCATCACGTTGTGGTTCGGTGCGATCTCGATCGGGTCGCTGACCGTGCCGTCCTGGGTGAGGATGTCGGAGAACGCGGCGCGCAGCACGGCCGGATTGGCGGCGATGCCGCTGGCGGTGGTGCGGGTGAACGGCCCCAGCGTCTGCACCGGCAGGCCCATCTCCTTGGCCGGGCCTTCCAGCGAGGTCGGGTTCTTGTAGACCAGATCCACCAGGCGACCGCTCAGATCGGTGAAGGCGCGCTCGTTGTCGGCCTTGAGCTGCTCGGCGGCCAGCTGGTCGCGCACTTCTTCGAACGAACGGCTCTCGCCCCCCTTCTTTTCGCGCAGCAGCAGCACGTGGTAACCGAAGTCGGTCTTGACCGGACCGGTCACCTCACCGGCCTGCATCGCAAACAACGCGTCTTCGAACGGCTTGACCATCGCGCCACGCTCGACCCACCCCAGATCGCCACCGTGTTCCTTGGAACCGGGGTCTTCAGAGTTGGCCTTGGCCAGCGCGGCGAAGTCGGCACCCGGCTTCTTGGCGTCGGCGGCGATGCGGTTCGCCTTTTCTTCGGCGGCTTTCAGCTTGGCCGGATCACTGCCATCGGCGGCGATCAGGATGTGCGAGGCCAGGCGCTGTTCCGGCGTGGCAAAGCGTGCCTTTTCATCGGCATAGCGCTTGCGCAGGGTCGCCTCGTCGGCCGCGGTGGCGGCCGGCAGGGTGGCACCGTTGATTTCCACGTATTCCAGCGACACGGTTTCCGGCTGGCGGAAGTCCTTGATATGGCCGTCGTACCACTGCTTGATCTGCGCGTCGGTGACTTCGGCGGTATCGGYCGGCAGTTCCGGCAGCGCGGCCAGTTCAACGTCGCGGGTTTCGCCCAGCAGCTTGAGCAGGCGCTCGGTTTCAGCGGCAGTGGCGAAACCGGACAACTGCAGCGCCGACGGGATCACCGACTGCTGGATGCTCTCGCGCACCAGCGCCTCGAACTGGGTCGGGGTGCGCGGCGGATTGCCACCGGCCAGCGCCAGGCGGTACTGGGTGTCGCTGAACTTGCCATCGGGACCCACGAACGCCGGGATCGCGGCGATGTATTCGCGTACGGCGTTGTCGCCAATCACGATGCCGGACTGTTCGCCGGCCAGGCGCACGACCTGCTCGTCGATCATCTGGTCGAGCACGGCCAGCTTGTTCTCGGTGCTTTCGAAATGGCGCGGGTCGAAGTCTTCGCCCTGCTCCTGGCGGGCCTGCTGGCGCGCCTGTTCGAAACGCACGCGGAAGTCCTGCGAGCTGATCTCATGGTGCTGCCACAGGAACGACATCGGCCACCATGCCGGCGCCGAGCGCCACCACGTCGGCGGCGCTGCCACCTTGGCCACGTTCTGCGCACCCACGCCACCGAGGTAGCTGGAGTCGATCACGAACAGGAACGGAATCATCAGCAGCCCCAGGATCACCGTAACGATCCAGCCCGAGGTCTTGTCGCGAAGTTTCTGCAGCATGGGAAAAATCATGGCCTGAGTGGCGAGCCGGGCAGTGTAACCCGCTTCCGGCGTGGCTCCAAAACCATCGCGGGCAGGCGCGGTACCGCTACCGCAACGGCTGCGGGCCGCCGGATGTCGCCATCACATCGGCCCCGGCATCGGCAGCTGGTCATGACGCGCTTGATGCTGTCGCGATAGACAGAAGCGGTTCTTGTGCCAGCGGCGTGGCAGGCAGAAACGCGCTGTGAACCTCCCCAGGCGCGGCTGTTGGTGGATCGGGCGCTGGTCCCCCATGCCCCTTCGGGCGAATGTCCTCCGGCGTCGGCCTGCGGCCACCCCCTCCTCCTTGTTTCGCCACCAGCGGTGGTCGGCGGGTCGGGCGCTGGGCGCCGATGCCCTTTCCGGCGAATGTCCCCCGGCGTCGGCCTTCGGCCGCCCCCTCCTCCTTTATTTCGCCTCCAAGG
>NZ_JBFULO010000017.1:0-24406 GCF_054049855.1 Stenotrophomonas sp. P5_B8
GCCGTTGAACCTGGTGTGCCCGCATCGCAAGCAGTTCTCCCCGGCCATCCGGCAGCTGCATGCGATGTTCGAACAACGCCTGCAACCGCTGCTGAAGGATCTGCCCCGCCTGCCCGGCTGACGCTATCGGTGGACCGGGCCGTGCCGGACAATGGCGCACCCCCGTAGTCGAGTCGCCGCCATGCCGTGGATGGGCATCCAGGACCTGTGGACCTTTGTCGCTGCCGTGCTGGTGTTCCTGGCATTGCCGGGCCCGGGTACGTTCACCCTGCTCACCGCGACCGGTCGCGGCGGGGTACGCGGCGGTTACACCGCGCTGTTCGGTCTGCTGCTGGGCGACCAGATCCTGATGTGGCTGGCGGTGGCGGGCGTGGCCGCGCTGCTCAAGGCCAACCCGCTGGTGTTCCACGCGGTGCAGTACCTGGGCGCGGCCTACCTGGTGTGGATCGGCATCGGCCTGCTGCGCCGGCCCCGCAGCAGCGGCGAGGAAGGCGGCATCCGCCTGCAACCGGGCCACTACTTCCGCCAGGCCGTGCTCATCAATCTGCTCAACCCGAAAGCGATCATCTTCTACATGGCGTTCCTGCCGTTGTTCATCGATCCGGCGCGGCACCAGGGCGTGGCAACGTTCGCGACCATGGCGGTGATCATCTTCGTGCTGGGGCTGGCGTACTGCTCGGTGCTGATCGGAGTAGGCAACCTGTTGCGTCGTAGGATTCTCCAGCATCCGCGTGTAGGGCTTTTGCTGAGACGGGTTGCCGGCATCTTCCTGGTCGGGTTTGGCGTGCGCCTCGGCGTCAGTGGCTGAGGCGCTGCCCTGCGTAGCGATGCGCGGCGTGGCGGATGGCGTGGGCAGAAACGCGAATAGGTAGCATCATCCAAGCAAGATCTTTCAATCGATAACTTGAGATTCCGCGTGACGCCCTCGGGGTGTCCAATCGGTGCCAACGGTCGCGGTCACCGCGTCCACGCGGAGATCCGATGTCCCCGGTGTATTTCGTCCAGCACGTATCCGGCCACGATGAGCGCCTGCTCGGCATGGCCACCGGCCGCATCGATCTGGGCCATCCGGCGGTCGGTCGCATCCTCGCCGGCCTGCAGCCGCTGGACCGGATCGATCTGCGCACCTCCCGCTTCGACTGCCACGCCAGCCTGGTGCTGGCCCTGCGCCGACACATCGACCATGCCGAACGCATCGCCAACGGCTGGCGCCTGTTCGATGCCGACGGCAGGCTGCGCTGCAAGCGTTTCCCGGGCGATGCGCAGGTGATGTTTCCGCATGGGCTGCCCGATGGCGACCACTGGCTGCGAACGCTGCTCCAGCCCGGCTCGCCGGCGCGCTCGGACTGAGCGGGTCAGCGCGCGTGCATGGCCTGCCGCAGGTGATCGATGAACACCCGCAGCTTGGGCGCCATCTGCTCGCGCGCCGGGTAGTACAGGTGGAAACCGGCAAACGGCTGCTGCCAGTCCTGCAGTACGCATTGCAGCCGTCCGGCGGCGAGGTCATCGGCAAACAGCGCCTCGAATCCCTGTGCCATGCCCAGCCCGGCGCGCACCGCGGCATGGATCAGGCCGGCATCGTTGAAGACCAGCCGCCCCGCCACCTCGACCTCCACGTCGCGCCCCTCGCGGGTGAACTCCCAGGGCATCCGGCGGCCCGTGCTGAGCCGGTGCACGATGCACTCGTGGGCGACCAGTTCGGCCGGCGTGGCGGGCACGCCGTGGCGGGCAAGGTAGGCCGGCGTGGCCACCACCACCTGGCGCTCGAGTGGCCCGATCGGCAACGCGATCATGTCGCGGGCCAGGCTCTCGCCCAGCCGGATCCCGGCATCGAAGCCGCCGGCAACCAGATCGGCCAGCGCCGGCTCCACGAACAGTTCCACCTCCACCTGCGGGTACAAGGTGAGAAAACCGGGCAGGTGCGGCAGTACCAGCAGCTCGGCGGCGATGCGCGGCACATTGATGCGCAGCTTGCCCGCCGGGACATCGCGCACGCTGTCCAGCGCGTCGAAGGCGGCATCGATCTGGGCCAATCCCACCCGCACCCCCTCCAGGAAGCGCGCCCCGTGTTCGGTGAGACCCACGCGGCGCGTGGTCCGGTGCAGCAACCGCACGCCCATGCCCGCCTCCAACGCGCGCACGGTCTGGGAGAGCGCCGACGGCGACACGCCGAGCTCGTCGGCGGCGCGGGTGAAGCTGGCATGGTGGGCGACGCGGGCGAAGGCGACCACCGCCGGCAGGGGACGCTGGGGATTCATTGTGAAGCCTGGCTTCAAGGAAGATGCAGGAGCAGCCAGTTTATCCACATGGTCCACGGGAGGATGCTGGGCACCCGGCGACCTCCCATGCCATCTGCATAACGGGCGCCGGACCAGTCCTGTTTCCCTTCCCCGGAGCTTCCCCATGCAGACCCGCACCCTTGGCCGCCACGGCCCCACCGTTTCCGCACTCGGCCTGGGGTGCATGGGCATGAGCGCCTTCTACGGCGGGCGCGGCAGTGACGCAGACGCCATCGCGGTGATCCATCGTGCGCTGGAACGCGGCGTGACCCTGCTCGATACCGCCGACATGTACGGCCCGCACACCAACGAGGTGCTGGTCGGCAAGGCAATCGCCGATCGCCGCGACCAGGTTTTCCTGGCCACCAAGTTCGGGATCAAGCAGGAACCCAGCGACAGCGCCGCACGCAGTGTCGATGGTCGCCCGGAGTATGTGATCGCCGCCTGCGAGGCCAGCCTGCAGCGACTGGGCGTGGACCACATCGACCTGTACTACCAGCACCGCGTGGACGCCAGCGTGCCGATCGAAGACACCGTCGGCGCGATGGCGCGGCTGGTCGAGCAGGGCAAGGTGCGCTTCCTCGGGCTGTCCGAAGCGTCGGCGGCCACCATCCGGCGCGCCCATGCGGTACATCCGATCACCGCCGTGCAGACCGAGTTCTCGCTGTGGTCGCGCGATCCGCAGGACAACGGCGTGCTGGAGACCGTGCGCGAGCTGGATATTGGCTTCGTGCCCTACTCGCCGCTGGGCCGTGGCTTCCTCACCGGCGCCATCCGCAGCCTGGCCGACGTCGATGCAGACGACTACCGCCGCCAGTCGCCGCGCTTCCAGGGCGACAACTTCAACCGCAATCTGGCGCTGGTCGATGCGGTCACCGCGATGGCACGCAGCAAGGGCATCACCCCGGGGCAACTGGCCCTGGCCTGGGTGCTGGCGCAGGGTGAGGACCTGGTGCCGATCCCCGGCACCAAGCGGATCGCCTACCTGGAAGAAAACCTCGGCGCGCTGCAGGTGCAGTTGAGTGCGGCGGAGCTGGCGCAGATCGACGCGATCTTCCCGGCCAACGCCGCCGCCGGCCAACGCTACGCGGCAGCGGCGATGGCGATCTTGAATCGCTGAGGGTGCGCCCACCCGCCCCGGCAATACACCGGGGCGGATGGGGGACAATGGCGCGCCCTTCGCCCGAACGGACCTCCACCATGCGCTGGCTTGCCCTGCTCCCCCTGCTGCTGGGCGTCGCCCCAGCCCACGCCGATGAGGTCCGCTGCCTGACCGGCGGCAACGCCGACCAGATCCACTTGGAGTGGAAGCTGCCCGAGGGCGACACCGGCGCAACACCGGTGAGCTTCGTGCGCTACGCCGGCAAGACCCAATGGCTGCGCCTGACCCGGCTGTCCAACGAAGGCAGCGAGATGGCCGAAGGCCGTCCCTGGCAGTTCGACGCGGTGTGGGAAGAGCACCTGGACGGCAAGGTGACCGGGCAGTACGCGATCACCACCCAGGGTGCACGCATTTACGGCTTCGATTACACCAACGCGCGCAACGGGCGGCAGACGCGCTTCAGCGAAGACATCGGTGCGATGACCGACAGCGGCTGCCACTGGGACTGACCGGGTGTCGGCCACGTTTGTGCCGGTTTCGTCACCCCAATCCCAGTCAGGTGCACAGCGCGCCCACGTGGGACGCTTGGCAGTAGTAATGCTGCACCGCGTTCGGTAAAACTCGCAGACTTGTCGTTAACAGTCATCCACCGCGAGGCCCCATGTCACTGCTCCGGCGCAAGTCCCTTGACCAAGTCACCGTCCATGAAGCCGGCAGGCGACTGGTTCCGACCCTGAGCTGGCCGCACCTGATCGCCTTGGGTATCGGTGCGATCGTGGGCACCGGCATCTACACCCTGATCGGGGTGGGCGCCAACCTGGCCGGCCCGGCCGTGCTGATCTCCTTTGCCATCGCCGGTGCGGTCTGCGCGTGTGCGGCGCTGTCCTATGCCGAACTGGCCACGATGATGCCGGCGGCCGGCAGCGCCTACACCTACAGTTACGCCGCGCTCGGCGAGACGGTGGCGTGGGTGGTGGGCTGGAGCCTGATCCTGGAGTACTCGCTGGTGGTGAGCACGGTGGCGGTCGGCTGGTCCGGCTACGCGGTCGGCTTCCTGCATGGCTGGGGCATCGACCTGCCGTTGACGCTGACCGCCGGGCCGCACGTGGAAGGCGGCTTCATCAACCTGCCGGCGGTGCTGATCACCTTCGTGGTGGCCGGCATGCTGATGGCCGGCACCAAGGAAAGCGCCACCCTCAACGCGATCCTGGTGGTGGTCAAGATCATCGCGCTGACCGTGTTCGTGGCCATTGCCCTGCCGCACTTCGACACCGGCCACATGGAGCCGTTCATGCCGTTCGGCTTCGCCAAGTCGGTGGGTGCCGATGGCGTCGAGCATGGCGTAATGGCTGCCGCGGCGATCATCTTCTTCGCGTTCTACGGCTTCGATGCGATCTCCACCGCCGCCGAAGAGACCAAGAAGCCCGACCGCGACCTGGCAATCGGCATCATCGGCTCGATGGTCGGCTGCACCATCATCTACGTGCTGGTGGCGCTGGCTGCCGTCGGCGCGATGAGCTACACGATCTTCGGCCAGAGCGCCGAGCCGCTGGCGCTGATCCTGCGCGAGCTGGGCAGCCCGGGCGCGGCCAAGTGGATCGGCGCGGCGGCGGTGATCGCGCTGCCGACGGTGCTGCTGGCCTTCCTGTACGGGCAGAGCCGCATCTTCTTCGTCATGTCGCGCGATGGCCTGCTGCCGCGCGGGCTGTCCAAGGTCAGCGCGCGCACCGGCACGCCGATTGCGACCACGCTGTTCACCGCGGTGCTGGTCGCCGCGCTGGCCGGCGTGGCCCGCCTGGATGAAATTGCCGCACTGGCCAACGCCGGCACGCTGGCCGCGTTCACCGCGGTGGGCCTGTGCCTGGTGGTGCTGCGCAAGCGCGAGCCGAACCGCGTGCGCAAGTTCCGCACTCCGCTGGCCTATGTGGTCGGTCCGCTGGCGGTGATCGGCTGCGTGTACCTGTTCTTCAGCCTGCCGAGCAAGACCCAGCTGTATTTCCTGGCCTGGAACATCCTGGGCCTGGTCGCCTACTTCGCCTACGGGCGTCGCAATGCGGTGCTGGGCAAGCAATGAGGCATCGCGCCGTCTGACCTTCGGGGCGGCACGTCGGTAGGAAAAGGCAGGCCCAAGGGCCTGCCTTTTTCTTTGGTTCTTCCCCCATCTGAGGGGAGCGTCTTGCTGCACGGGCCGTCGCAGCGTGAGCACGACGCTACGCGGGCGGCCGGGTGTGCAGGCCGCTGGGATGGGCTGGCGTCTCCGATCGGGCTGGTCGCGAGCGTGTGGGCCCCKTAGCRGCCGGTAGGCCCCTGGCGCAAATGTCCCCCGGCCGCGGAGCGGCCTCCTCCTTTATTTTGCCCAGGGGCCTACCGGCCGCKAMGGGGCTCGGCTTGCGGTATGCAGGTGGAGGCCAGGCATTTTTGGTCTTTGGTCGGTGGGTCGGGCGCTCTGGAAGGGTTCACAGCGCGCCACGCGGATGAATGACGAACGCTTGTTCGATCCGGCATTGCGAGCAGCCACCCATGGGGTGGCTCTACCGGGGGGAGAGCAGGTGCTGCGCGGCGGCCTGCGCGTGCAGCGCGGCGGTGTCCAACAACGGCACGGCTGCATCGTCATCGCCCACCAGCAGCATGATCTCCGTGCAGCCCAGGATGATCGCCTGCGCGCCGCGATCCACCAGCCGCTGCATCACGCCCTGGTACACCACGCGCGATGCGTCCAGCACGCGGCCCTGCACCAGCTCCTCGTAGATGATTCGATGCACATGTGTGCGGTCGTCCGCTTCCGGCACCAGCACCTCCAGCCCATACCGCTGCGCCAATCGTACCCGGTAGAAATCCTGCTCCATCGTGAAGGCCGTCCCGAGCAGGCCCACCCGCGCCAGCCCCAAGGACTGGATCGCCTCGCCCACCGGATCGGCGATGTGCAGCAGCGGTACCCCGATTGCCGCCTGCACCTCCTCGGCCATCAGATGCATCGTATTGGTGCAGATCACCACCGCCGTCGCGCCTGCGCCTTCCAGTTGCCGTGCCACCGCCACCATCGCCTGCGTCGCCGCCACCCAATCCCCGGCGCGCTGCATCGCTTCGATGTCGGCGAAATCGAACGACCACAGCAGCAGCCGCGCCGAGTGCATCCCGCCCAGTGCATCGCGCACCTGTTCGTTGATCATCCGGTAGTAGTGCGCCGAACTCTCCCAGCTCATGCCGCCGATCAGACCCAGCACCTTCTGCACCGTCGCCACTCCCGTTGTCGATCCGGCGCCAGCGTACTCCCGCCGCACCGCCGCCAGCCAGATCCGGGCAAGCCGCCCGGCGGACGGCCCGCTAGAATGCTGCCGATGAAAATCGCCTCCCTGATCCCTGCCACCGCCCTCGCGCTGGCCCTCACCTTCGTCTCCGCCGATGCCCTGGCCTGGGGCGCCCAAGGCCATCGCCTGGTCGCGCGCATCGCCGAAACCCGCCTCACCCCGCAGGCCCAGGCCGAGGTCGACCGCCTGCTCGCCAGCGAGCCGGACCCTACGCTGCACGCCATCGCCCCGTGGGCCGACCAGCTGCGCGCCAAGGACCCGGGCCTGGGCAAGCGCTCGGCTGGCTGGCATTACGTCAACATCGGCGAGGACGACTGCCATTACCAGGTGCAGAAGCACTGCAAGAATGGCAACTGCGTGGTCGAAGCGCTAAAGGCACAGACCGCCATCCTCGGTGATCGCAGCAAGTCCGATGCTGAACGCGCCCAGGCGCTGAAGTTCGTCGTCCATTTCGCCGGCGACATCCACCAGCCGATGCACGCCGGTTACGGCCACGACAAGGGCGGCAACGACTTCCAGGTGCAGTACAACAACCGCGGCACCAACCTGCACTCGCTGTGGGACAGCGGCATGCTCAGCGAGCAGAAGCTGGACGATGACCAGTATCTGCAGCGTTTGATGGCCCTGCCCACACCAACGCTGGGCAAGCGCTCCCACATTGCCACCGATGCCGTGCAGTGGGCCGAAGCGAGCTGCCGTATCGCCATTGCACCTGGCGTTTACCCGACCAAGCGTACGCTGGGTGCGGAATACACCGCGACCTATCGCCCGATCGCGGAGCAGGAGCTGCGCCTGGCCGGTGAACGCCTGGCGGTGCTGCTCAACGCCACCCTGGGCAAACGCTGAGGCCATCACCATGTCACTGCACGTCGCCAGTTTCTTCCACCCCGACAGCCATACCTTCAGCTACGTGGTGCACGATCCGGCGACCCTGCAGGCGGCGGTGATCGACCCGGTGCTGGACTACGACCCGGATACYGACGCGCTCGGTGCCGGGCCTTTGCAACCGCTGCTTGCGCACGTGCGCGAGCGCGGCCTGCAGGTGCGCTGGCTGCTGGAAACCCACGCCCATGCCGACCACGTCAGCGCGGGCCGCTGGCTCAGGCAGCAGTGGCCGCAGGCAACGCTGGCCATGGGTGACGGTATCGTGCAGGTGCAAAAGACGTTCGCGCCACGCTATGCGCTGGACGTGCCCACCGATGGCTCACAGTTCGACCATCTGTTCGCCGATGGCGAGCGTTTTGCGCTTGGCGACATCGATGCCGAGGTGATCGCCGTCCCCGGCCACACCAGTGACAGCGTCGCCTACCGCATCGGCGATGCACTGTTCACCGGCGACTCGCTGTTCATGCCCGATGGCGGCACCGCCCGCTGCGACTTCCCCGGTGGCGACGCGGCGCAGTTGTACCGTTCGATCCAGCGTCTGCTCGCCCTGCCCGACGGCACCCGCGTGTTCATCTGTCACGACTACGGCCCGGGCGGTCGCGAGGTCGCCAACGAAACCACGGTCGGCGAACAGCGCGCGCGCAACATCCACCTGCATGACGGCGTCAGCGAAGCCGAGTTCGTCGCCACCCGGCAGGCGCGCGATGCCACGTTGGCCGAGCCGGCGCTGATGCATCCGTCGGTGAAGGCGAACCTGCAGGGTGGCCCCCACCGATCGTAGTGCCGGCCGCTGGCCGGCAACCCGGCGATGATCGGTTGGTGCGGTTGCCGGTCACCGGCCGCCACCACGGTAATCAGCGTCCCTGGCGGCGCACCGTGTGCTGCCCGTGCACGATTTCAAAGGTGAAGGCATACAGCAGGCTCACGGGCACCGGCTCGATCCGCTCCGCGCCTTCGCAATCCCCGCGTTTGCCCGGGACCACGCCGGCAGCGTAGTGACACACCGCCGCCGGTGAAAACAGCCAGTGCGCCACCGCCTCCTGCGCCGCCTGCAGCAGCGGCGCATTCTCTGCCGCAGCGCCCGCCACGCATTCGGGCCGATCGGTCAGGGCCACGCTGCGCTCTACCCTGCCTTCGGCATCCACCACCACCTGCAGGCACACCACGGTGGGCGCCAGCTCGCGGCGTGGATCGCGTGTCCCGACCACCGGGTCCTGGGCCGCGTACAACTGCGGCATGCGGTAGCCCTCACTTGGCTGCAGCCGATACGGCTGCACCTGGCCGGAGCCACCATTGCCCTCGGTACGCAGGCGCTGGTGATCCACATTCTCAGCACGGGTGTCCACCGTACTGAGCTGCTGATGGCCGGCGCAACCGGCCATCAGCAACACCGGCAGCATCGCAGTGAGCACCTGCCTCACTGCGCTGGGCCCGCCTCGTTCAGTTCGAACGTCATCGGGATCTTCAACGCCGTTGCCACCGCCTTGCCGTCCTTGAGCGCGGGCTCGAAGGTCCATTGCCTGGCCGCGGCGATCGATGCCTCGTCGAACACGCCGGCCGGGGTGGAACTGAGCACGCGCACCTCGCCGGTCCTGCCAGTGGCATCGACCTCGACACGCAGCATCACCTTCCCCGAAATGTTCTGTTCGAACGCGCTCTGCGGATACGTCGGTGGCGTCATGTTGCGGGCCTTGGCCTGCACATCGACACCGGCAACCTTGCCATCGTGCGCTGCGGCGTCAGCCGGCTCGGCACCGGCCGAGGGGGAAGTCGTTCCGCCCTGGCTGGCCCACGCCACCGCCGCCAGACCCAGGCTCATGCCCGCCACCAACACCTGGCCGCTCAACCACGGCAACGGCTTCCGCTTGTGTTCCTTCAACATGGCAATACGCTCCTTCAAGATCGGTTGGCTGCGCCAGTGGCAGGCCATCGGCGCAACCGGGTGGACCAACTGCGCCTTCAGCAGCGCGTTGGCGTAGATCCGGCGCTGGGCCGGTTGTGGATCGAGGGTGCGTGCATCGCAGGCCAGTTCCTGGTCGCGCAGGAAGCGGCGTGCTGCCCACGGCAGCAGTGGATGGAACCAGAACATGCAGCGCAGCAGCACCAGCACGGCATTGGCCCATGGATCGCCGTGGCGGCGATGGCTGCGCTCGTGCTTCAGGATCAGCGCCTGTTCGGCCGTGCTGAAGTCCTTTTCGAAACGCGGGCCGACCACGATGCGCGGTGCCCACAGCCCCACCAGCGCCGGCAGGCCCGGATCGGCGCTGGCCTGCCAACTGCCGTCCGCGCGCGGCTGCAGCGTGCCCAGCGCGCGCTCGAAGCGGCGTTGCGCGCGCCAACTGGCCATCCCCATGCCCAGCGCGCCCACGGCCCACGCCACCAGCAGCAGCCACGGCCAGGTGGGCGTTGCCGGGGCGACAATGGGAGCAGTCCACGCAGCGGCCGCGACAAGCACCGGCAGCGCATCGGCCAGCGGCGCCACCGGCAACGGCAGGTGCAGCGTCAACAGCAGTACCGGCACGCACCACCAACTGCGATAGAMCAGCGCCGCCCCGCCCAGCTGCAGCAGCAGCGGCCGCACCCCCGCCAACAGCAGCACCGCGATTGACAGCCATACGCTGGCCTGCAGCAGCGCGTTGAGCAGCTCAGTCATGGTCCAGTCCCTCGATGAGCGCCTTCAGGTCGGCAATGTCCTRCGGGCTCAGTTGCCCACGCTGGCTGAAGTGCGCCACCAGCGGCGCCACGCGGCCGTCGAACAGCTTGTCGAGCAGGCCGCTGCTCTGCTCGGCCACCCATGCCTGGCGCTGCAGCACCGGCGAATAGAGGTAGCGGCGCCCATCGCGGCTGGCGCTGATCGCGCCCTTGGTGAGCAGCCGGTTGAGCAGGGTCTTGATGGTGGGCTCGGCCCAGCCGCGGCCGGCCAGCGCGGCCACCACCTCATCGGCACCCAACGGGTGCTCGCCCCACAGCACATCCATCACCACGGCTTCGGCTTCGCTGATCTGGCTCATCATTTACATCCGTAATCGACGAACTGATTACGCACGTAATCGAAAAGACTGTCAACCCCTTCGACAACCGGTTCATCCCTCCGCTGCCAGCATCGAGCCACGCCCCACGGAGGCTTCGATGCGACGCTACCGAAAATTCGACTACCCGGTGGAGGACGTGCGTCGCTTCCTCGAACCCGGCCCGATCGTGCTGGTCACCTCGGCCTGGAAGGGGCAACGCAACGTCATGACCCTGGGCTGGCACATGGTCTTGGCGTTCACGCCCTCGCGGCTGGCGACGATGATCGCCAGCGGCAACCGCAGTTTCGAGCTGATCCGCCGCAGTGGCGAATGCGTCATCAACCTGCCCACCGCCGAGATGCTCGATACGGTGGCCGGGATCGGCAACTGCAGTGGCGCCAGGATCGACAAGTTCGACCACTTCGGCCTGGACACCGTCGCGGCCAGCAACGTGGCGGCGCCGTTGCTGGCCCAGTGCCACGCCAGCTTCGAGTGCCGCCTGGTCGATCGCAGCCAGATCAAGCGGCACGGCCTGTTCATCTGGGAAGTCGTCAAGGCCCACGTCGCGCGCGTGCCGAAACTGCCGCGCACCGTGCACTACCGGGGCGAGGGCCAGTTCATGGTCTCCGGCGCGGAAGTCTCGCGTCGCCGTCTGTTCAAGCCCGAAATGCTGTAATGGCCCGCATATACCTGCAGGATGCCGCTGGATGACCGATCACCTCACCGACCTCGACGCTGCGATCGACTGGCTGCTGCAGCGCGTGGAGGGCCCGTTGCGCATCGGCGCGCCGCTGGCGCTGGGCAAACCGCACCGCCTGCTCAACGCCCTGTATGCCCGGGTGGAGAACGATCCCTCGCGGCCGCTGCAGATCTACACCGCGCTGTCGCTGAACCCGCCCAAGGCCAGCGGCAGTGGGCTGGAAGCGCGCTTCATGGCGCCCTTCGCCGAACGCCATTTCGGCGCGGATTTCCCGCGACTGGCCTATGCCGATGCGATGGTCCGCGACCGCCTGCCCGCGCATGTGCAGGTCGAGGAGTTCTACATGCAGTCCGGCGCGCTGCTCAATTCCTCGCAGGCCCAGCGCAGCTACACCAGCCTCAACTACACCCATGCCGCCGACGCGGTGGCCCAGCGCGCGCCGCACGCGATCGTGCAGAAGGTGGCGGTGCGCCCGGATGACCGGCGGCTGTCGCTGTCGTGCAACAACGACATCACTCAGGACACACTGGATGCGATGGTCGCGCGCGGGCTGCCGCGTCCGCTGATGATCGCCGAGATCGATCCGCAGCTGCCCTACCTGGCCGGCACCGCGACGGTGGATGTGTCCTTCTTCGACCTGGTGATCACCCCGCCGCCGCCCTACCCCGACCTGTTCGGGCTGCCGCGCCAGCCGGTCAGCGACGGCGACTACGCCATCGGCCTGTACGCCAGCGCGCTGGTGCGCGACGGTGGCACGCTGCAGATCGGCATCGGCACCCTGGCCGATGCGATCAGCCACGCGCTGGTGCTGCGGCACACCGACAACGCCCGCTACCGGCAGGTGCTGCACGCACTGGACCCGACGTTGTCCAGCCACCCCACCGTGCTCGAATGCGGTGGCCTGGAGCCGTTTGAGATCGGCCTGTACGGTTGCAGCGAAATGCTCAACGAAGGCTTCCGCCGGCTGGTGCAGACCGGGGTGATCCGGCGCAAGGTGCACGACGACCTGGCGCTGATGCAGCGCATCGAAAACGGCAGCACCCTGACCATCGACCACGCCACCCTCGCCGCCGAAGGCGAGTACCTGCATGGCGCGTTCTACCTGGGCTCGCCGGAGTTCTACCAGTGGTTGCGCGAGTTGCCCGACGACGAACGCCGCGCGATCGGCATGCGGCGGATCAGCGAGATCAACCAGCTCTACGGCGGCGATGAAACCCTGGAGCGGCTGCAGCGCCGGCATGCGCGCTTCTTCAACTCCTGCATGATCGCCACCGCCTTGGGCGCGGCCGCGTCGGACGCACTGGAAGACGGGCGGGTGGTATCCGGCGTGGGCGGCCAGTACAACTTCGTCGCGATGGCCCATGCCC
Organism: Stenotrophomonas sp. P5_B8; assembly: GCF_054049855.1. Taxonomy (NCBI): domain Bacteria; kingdom Pseudomonadati; phylum Pseudomonadota; class Gammaproteobacteria; order Lysobacterales; family Lysobacteraceae; genus Stenotrophomonas; species Stenotrophomonas sp. P5_B8. The sequence continues at coordinate 12,653 of NZ_JBFULO010000017.1, forward strand.
TGCCCGAGGCACGCAGTGCGCTGATGTTCCGTGCGGTGCGCGAGGACAAGGGCACGGTGCAGTCCAACGTGCGCTGGAACTACGGCCACACCACCATCCCGCGCCACCTGCGCGACATCTACATCAACGAATACGGCATCGCCGACCTGCGCAACCTCACCGACGAGGACTGCGTGGTCGGCATGACCGCGATCACCGATGCAGCGTTCCAGGCCGGGTTGCTGCAGACCGCCAAGGCCGCGAAGAAACTGGATCCGGCCTTCACTGCACCGGAGCACTGGCAACGGCGCAACACCGCCGCAGCGGTCAGTGCCGCACTGTCACCGTTCCGCCAATCGGGCCTGTTGCCCGATTATCCGCTGGGCAGCGATTTCACCGAGGTAGAGCAGCATCTGGTCAAGGCGCTGGGCTGGCTGAAGCAGAACACGCAGACGCGTGGCAGCAAGCTGCGCACGGTGCTGGCGGCGGTAACCCAGCCGGCCGGCGATGGCGATGCGGTGTACCTGCAGCGGATGGGACTGGATGCGCCGAAAAGTTTCGGCGAACGGATCGAAGCCAGGTTGGTGCGGTTGGCGTTGGCGCGGACGGCCGTCGCCTGAGCGCGGGGCGCAGCGCGTAGAGCAGCCGAGCATGGCTCGGCTCTACCCGCTGATCGGCGCAGCGCGTAGAGCAGCCGAGCGTGGCTCGGCTCTACCCACTGATCGGCGCATTGCGTAAAGCAGCCGAGCGTGGCTCGGCTCTACCCACTGAGCGGCGCATTGCGTAGAGCAGCCGAGCGTGGCTCGGCTCTACCCACTGATCGGCGCATTGCGTAGAGCAGCTGAGCGTGGCTCGGCTCTACCCGGAGGCGATGCACGAACGGTGGTGGTAGAGCCGAGCCATGCTCGGCTGCTCCACCCGCAAACGCAGAAGGCCGGGGAAATCCCCGGCCTTMTGCTTCAAACCACCTCAACGGCACTCAGTGCATCAAAGCGCCTTCGCCGCCGCCACCACGTGCTCGGTGGTGATGTTGAAGTGCTTGTAAAGCGCTTCGGCCGGGGCCGAGGCACCGAAGGTGTCGATACCGACCACCGCACCGTCCAGGCCCACGTACTGGCGCCAGAAACCGGTGACGCCGGCTTCCACGGCCACGCGCTTGCGCACGGCGTTGGGCAGCACCGACTCACGGTACGCCGCGTCCTGGCGCTCGAACACGTCGGTCGACGGCATGGACACCACGCGGGTCTTGATCCCGGCCGCATCCAGCTCGGCCTTGGCGGCCACGGCCAGGCCCACTTCCGAACCGGTGCCGATCAGGATCACGTCCGGCACGCCGCCTTCGGCATCGGCCAGCACGTAACCACCGCGCGCGATCTGGGCAACCTGCTCGGTGCTGCGCGGCTGGTGCGGCAGATTCTGGCGACTGAATACCAGGCAGCTCGGGCCGTCGGTGCGGGTGATCGCGGCCTTCCAGCTGACCGCCGACTCGACCGCATCGCACGGACGCCACACATCGTTGTTGGGGATGTAGCGCAGCGAGGCCAGGTGCTCCACCGGCTGGTGGGTCGGGCCGTCTTCGCCCAGGCCGATCGAATCGTGGGTGTAGACGTGGATCGCGTGCGCAGGAATCAGCGCGCTCATGCGCACGCCGTTGCGGGCGTAATCGCTGAACACCAGGAAGGTGGCATCGAAGGGAATGAACCCACCGTGCAGCGCCAGGCCATTGGCGATGGCGGTCATACCGAACTCGCGCACGCCGTAGTACACATAGTTGGCGTTCGGGTCATCGGTGGCCACCGACTTGCTGGCCTTCCACAAGGTCAGGTTGGAGTGGGCCAGATCGGCCGAGCCGCCGATCAGTTCCGGCAACAGCGGGGCGAACGCTTCGATCGCCAGCTGCGAGGCCTTGCGCGAGGCAATGGTCTGGCCGTCGGCCTGGACCTGGGCGATGTAGGCGTCGGCCTTGGCGATGAAGTCGGCCGGCAGCTCACCGTGCGAACGACGGGTCAGTTCTTCAGCCTCGGCCGGGAACTGCTTGGCGTACTTGTCGAACTGCTGCTCCCACTCGGCCTGGCGCAGGGTGCCGGTACCGCCGGCACGCCAGCCCGCGTAGATTTCTTCGGGAATCTCGAACGGACCGTACGGCCAGTCCAGCGCCTTGCGGGTTTCGGCCAGCTCGTCCTTGCCCAGCGGGGCGCCGTGGCTGGATTCCTTGCCGGCCTTGTTCGGCGAGCCAAAACCAATCGTGGTGCGGCAGCAGATCAGGGTCGGCTTGTCGAACTGCGACAGGGCACCGTCGATGGCAGCCTTGATGCTGTCCGGATCGTGGCCATCGACGCCGCGCACCACGTTCCAGCCATAGGCTTCGAAACGCTCGGGGGTGTTGTCGGTGAACCAGCCGGCGGTGTTGCCGTCGATGGAGATGTGGTTGTCGTCCCAGAAGCAGACCAGCTTGCCCAGGCCCCAGGTGCCGGCCAGCGACGCCACTTCATGCGAGATGCCTTCCATCAGGCAGCCATCGCCCAGGAACACCCACGTGCGGTGATCGACGATCTCGTGCTCGGGGCGGTTGTAGCGCTGTGCCAGCAGCTTTTCCGCCAGCGCGAAGCCGACCGCGTTGGCCAGGCCCTGGCCGAGCGGACCGGTGGTGGTTTCCACCCCGGGGGTCTCATGGTGTTCCGGATGGCCGGCGGTCTTGCTGCCGAGCTGACGGAACTGCTTGAGCTGTTCGATCGGCAGGTCGTAGCCGCTCAGGTGCAGCAGCGCGTACTGCAGCATCGAGCCATGGCCGTTGGACAACACGAAGCGATCGCGGTTGAACCACTGCGGATTCTTCGGGTTGTGACGGAGATAGTCGTTCCAGAGGACCTCGGCGATATCGGCCATGCCCATCGGCATGCCGGGATGCCCGGACTTGGCGGTTTCGACCGCATCAGCGGCAAGGAAGCGGATGGCGTTGGCCAACTGGCGGCGGGTAGGCTGCGTCATGGTTCTGTCGGAGTCGGGAGGCTCCCGCGGAGCTGCGGGCGGCCCATTGTCCCACAGACCACCGATGGGGTCAGGCCGCGACCGACGGGCGGACAGCCTTGTGAAGAGCATCACTGTCCGTAAACAAAGACGCCCCGCAGGTGCGGGGCGTCAGCACAACCGCCGGCGGCAGTTGAGGTAACCAGGGACCTCAGGCGCGGGTCAAGGGCGCTCGACGGCGTCCACCGGCACGACCGGTGCGACCGGGCCATCGTCCACTTCGCCTTTGGCCACCAGCGTGGTCAAGGCCAGATCGCCGGTGACGTTGAGTGCAGTACGGCACATGTCCAGGAAGTGGTTCACGCCCAGGATCAGACCGATGCCGAGGGGGTTCACCCCGACCATGGCGCAGATCATCGCCACCACCGGCAGCGAGCCGGACGGCACACCGGCGGTGCCGATGCCACCGAGGATGCAGACCGCCATCACCATCACCTGCTGGCCGATGCTCAGGTCCACGCCGAAGAACTGCGCCAGGAAGATCACCGTGACACCCTCGAACAGCGCGGTGCCGTTCTGGTTGGCGGTGGCACCAACGGTCAGCACGAAGCGCGAGACTTTCTGCGGCAGGCCCATCTGGTCGGCCACGCGCAGCGCGGTCGGCAGGGTCGCGTTGCTGGAGGCGGTGGAGAAGGCCATCACCGTCGCTTCCTGGGTATCGCGGAAGAACGACAGCGGCGAACGCCCGGACAGCCACACCGCGGTACCGTAGGTCACCACCATGTGCAGGCCCAGTGCCAGCACCACCACGCCCACGTACGCCCCCAGGCGGATGATCAGGTCGAAGCCGAACAGCGCGGCCAGGTTGAACATGAAGCAGGCCACCGCATACGGGGCCAGGCGGATGACCAGGTTGATCAGGGTCATCGAGACTTCGAACACGCCTTCGATGGCGCGGCGCAGCGGGGCGACCTTCTCTTCGGGGCTCAGCACCATGCCGATGCCGAACATCAGCGCGAAGAACATCAGCGACAGGATGGCGCCATTGTCCGATGCGGCCTGCAGCACGTTGCTGGGCACGATCGACAGCAGCATGTCCATGCCCTTGGGGGTCTCATGGATGCCGGCGACGATTTCCTTGCTGCGCTCTGCGTTCTCCGAGAGCATCTGCGCGGCCACGTGCGGGTCCATGCCGGCGCCGGGCTTGAGCACGTTGACCAGCACAAGACCGATGCCCACCGCGATGCCCGACAGCAGCACCGTGTAGGCCAGGGTCTTCCAGCCGATGCGGCCGAGCGCGCGGATGTCGCCCATCTCCGACACGCCCATGATCAGGGCCGAGAAGATCAGCGGCACGATCAGCATGAAGATCAGGTTGAGGAACAGGCCCGACAGCGGCGTGGTCACCCAGGCCATCACGCCCTTGGCGAAATCGGTCAGGCCAGGCACGCCCGGGCCGGCGGCGTGCACGATCAGGCCGAGGGTAAGGCCCAGCGCGAAGCCGATGCCCATTTTCCAGTGCAAAGGCATTTTCTGCCGGGTCTTTGCGGCCTCAGTCATCTAACGGCTTTCCTGTAAAGAATTGAATCAGCTTAGCAAAGCCGGTCCCGCAGGCCCGGCAGCGCATCAAGGTCCCGAAGGATATAGAGGCGCCAGCCCATTGTTTTCCGCCACCGCCGTGGCCCGCCAGTGCGGTCCGTCATGGAACGCCCGGCGCAGTGCCTGCCGCGCGGCGGCCACATCGCCCCCCTGACCGGCCCACCGCACCCGCTGCATGGCCAGCAACGCCTCGCGCTGGGCCGGGTCGGCCAGCCGCCCCAGCAGCGCGTCCAGGCCCTGCACCCCGCCCATCGCCGCCAGCAGGGCGATGATCTCGTCCAGCCCCTGGCTTTCCAGTGCGCGGCGCAGTTCGGCGCGCGACACGGTGGCCAGCGGAACGCCGGCCACCGCGACCGGTGCAGCGCGCGGTTCTGCCCGGCGCCGCCCGGCCCGCCGCCAGCCCCACCACAGGGTCAGCAGCCACAGGAGCGCGAAGGTGATGGCCACTGCGATCCAGCCCCACGGGCGTGCCGCAGACGGTGCATCGGCCAGCGGCAGTGCGTTGGAGGCCGGCGCTTCGCCCGGCAGGGCCGAGGTGGTATCCAGCGGGACCGGCGGCGCCGCGCCCCCCGGTCCACCGGCGGCCACCGCCAGGGTCAGGTCCGGCAGGGTCGCCATGCGCGCCGCGCCCGCCTTCACATCCCACCACGGCATGCGCGGGCCAGGCACGCGCAGACTGCCCGCGGTGCGCGGCACGATCGAGTAGCGGCGGGTCATCTTCAACTGCGGGGTGCTGCCGGTGAAGGTCTCATCGAACTGCGCCGGCTCGGCGAATACCTGCGCATCGGTGCCCACGTCCAAAGTCGGCAGCTCGGGGAACTGGGCGCGGGTGGCGCCCTGCGCGGTCGCCTCCACTACTACCGTGGCCGCCTCGCCCGCACGCCCGCTGCCGGGTGCAGCGGTGTAGCGCAGGCGGAGGTCATGCAGCGGCAGCCACGGCTGCGGCGCGTTGGCCGGCTGTGGCCGCACCTGCAGGGTGCGTGCCGGCGCGCTGGCGCGCAGTCGCCCGTCGCCGCCGAACATGTCGTCGAAGAAACCGCCTGCAGTGCGGCCGTTGAACTGCGCGGCCGGCAACTGCAGTGGGCCACTGCGTTCGGGGATCAACAGGAAGCGCCGCTCGACCATGTTGTAGCGACGGCCATTGACCTCGCGCACCTGGCTGCGGTCTTCACCCACGCGCTGCAGCGACGCACCGTCGGGCGTATCCAGCAGGAGCTCGCCGGAGACAAGCTGCGAGGCGTAATACAGCCGCACCACCACGCCCACGCTCTGCTGTACGTACGGGGTGGCATCATCCACCTCGGTCTCCATGAAGACCGCGGCATTGCCGGGCATCGCCGCCGGCGTGCCGGCGCCGCCGGGGGCGCTCGCCGCCACCTGCAGCAGCAACGGTGCCGTGCGGTTGGCGCCCACCTGCAACGCGGGAATCTGCAGGGTGCCGCTGCGCCGCGGCGACAGCACTACCGCGTAGAGATTGCGCGAGCGGGTGCCACCATTGCTCCACTGCATCTGGCGGCTGCTGGTCTGCGCGCTCAGGTCGAAGTCCGCGCGCAACGGCGCATAGTCCGGCGCACCGCCGCCATCACTCTCGATGTTGAGCGTGACCGCCTCGGTGTCGAGGATCTGCTGACGATCCAGCCAGGCGCGGGTCTGCGCCTGCGCCAGGCTGGCCAGTCCCAGCAGCAGCCAGCAGCCGGCCTGCATCCATCGCCGCGTGGTGGAACCCATGCTCATCGTCCTTCCCGTTTCCTGCGTTCGTTTTCCAACTGGAATTTGGCCCGTAGCAGGCTGCCCGGATCGTCGGGCACCCGCCGCATCCACGCCTCCACGGCCTGGCGCTGCTCGCGCTGCTGCGGGGTTTCGGCGGCTTGGCGTTGCGCCCGGGTGTCCTTGCCGTCCTTGCCCTGGCGTTGCAATGCCTGCTGCATCTGCTGGCGTTGCGCCGCGTCAGCCTTGGCCTGCGTGGCCGGATCCGGATTACCCGCATCCTGCTTGGCATCGCCGTCCTGCGGCTTGCCCGGATTCTGGCCCGGCGGCGGCGGCGCCTGCCCGGGATCCTGGTTACCCTGCGGCTTCGGTGGCGACCCCTGATCCTGCCCGGGTTGCCCCTGCCCTTGCCCTTGCGACGGTGGCGTTTTCGGCGGCTGCTTGCCCTGGTCGCCCTTCGGTGGCGTCGGCGGTGGTTTGCGTTTACGCGCCGCATCCACCGCAGCGCGGTTGGCGACGGCATCGGGCATGCCGGGGGTCTGCTTCAGCGCGTTGTCGTAGGCTGCGATGGCGGCATCGTACTGGCCTTGCCGGGCCAAGGCATTGCCGAGGTTGTACCACCCGGCATCGCTGTGGATGCCCTCGAACTGCTGCTGTGCGGCTTTGAAGTCACCGCGGCGATACGCATCCACGCCCGCGCCCAACTTCTGTTGATCGATCTGGTCGGCGCGTTGCCACAGGGTGCCGTCGGCCGCGTAAGCCGGCGTGGGCAGGGTCAGCGGCAGCGCTGCGCACAGTACCAGCGCCATCGCCAGGCCGCGGCGCCGGAACGCCCATAGCGACAGCAGCATCAGCGGCGGCAACAGCCAGAACCCTTCATCGCGCCAGGCCAGCCCGTCGCCCTTCTGGCGGTCATCCATGCTCACCTTCGGGGTCAGCACGCCGAGGGCCTTCAGGTCGCTGTCGTCGTTGGCGATACGCGCATAACGTCCGCCGCCGCTGCTGGCGACCGTGCGCAGCGGCGCCTCTTCCAGGCGCGCCTGCGCGATCTGTCCATCGCCACTACGGAAGGCCGCACCGGCCGCCGTACCCAGGCCCAGCACCGACACGGTGAAGCCCTGCCGATGCGCCGCGGCAGCTGCGCGGATGGCGGCATCGTCGGCACGGTCGGTGAGCAGCAGGATGTCGCCGCTGCGCGCACCCGACTGCTGCAGCAACAGCACCGCCGCGTCCAACGCGCGCTCGGCACGCTGGCCATCGCGTGGCATCACATCCGGGCCCAGCGCATCCAGGTACAGCGCCACGTTGGCCGCATCGGCGGTCAGCGGCGCCACGGTGTAGGCATCATCGGCATAAGCGAGCAACGCGACCTCCCCGCCCTGGCGCTCGCGCAGCAACGCGGCCAGCTTTGCACGGGCCTGCAGCAACCGTGACGGCGGCAGGTCGGTGGCGGTGATCCGCGAGGACAGGTCCAGCGCCACCACCAGCGGCGTCGGCGACTGCCACAGCGGCTGCGCCACCTGTCGCCAGCTAGGGCCGGCCAGGGCCAGCACCGCCAGCGTCCAGCCGACCAACAACAGCACCAGCCCGCCCCAGGCGCGCTGCCCACCGGCCACCAGCAAGTGGCGCAACAGATGCGGATCGACCGCGGTGTGCCACGCGCTGCCGCGGCGGCGACGCCAGTACCAGACCAGGGCGATCAGTGGCAGGGCCAGCAGCGCCCACAGGGCCTGCGGGCGGACCAGATGCAGTGCATTCCAATCGATGTTCATGCCCAGCGCCTCGGCACTATCCAGGCCAACCCGGCCAGCAACAACGCCAGCGCCAGTGGCCAGGCGTAACGCTCGATCCGCGGCCGCACCGCAGGGCCCGCCGAGGCCACCGGCTCCAGCCGCTGCAGTTCGGCATAGATGCCGGCCAGTTCATCGGTGTTGCGGGCGCGGAAGGCGCGCCCGCCGGTAAGCGTGGCGATTTTCTGCAGCGTCGCCTCGTCCACCGGGTCGTCGCCGGCTGCCACCTGCATGCCGAACAGCCGGTAGCTGCCGTCCCCGCCGAACGCCACCGTGTATACCCGCACGCCTTCGGTCTTGGCCAGTTCGGCGGCGCGCAGTGGTTCGAGTACGCCGGCATTGCTGACGCCGTCAGTCAGCAGGATCAGTACGCGCTGGCCCTGCGGTTGCTCGCGCAGGCGTTTGACCGCCAGTGCGATCGCATCGCCGATCGCGGTCTCGCGTCCGGCCAGGCCGACCACGCTGTCGCCGAGCTGCTGACGCACGCTGGCAAGATCGCTGGTCAGCGGGGTAAGGGTGTAGGCGCGCTCGCCGAAAATCAGCAGGCCGACGCGATCGCCAACACGCCGGTCCAGGAAGTCGGCCAGCACCGCCTTGGCGGCAGTCAACCGCTCCACTACCTGTTGGCCGAGCATCATGTCGGTTTCCTGCATGCTGCCCGACACGTCCACGGCGAGCATCATCTGCCGCCCCTGTTGTGGCGGAGTCACCGCCTCGCCCAGTTGCTGCGGGCGTGCCGCTGCCACGCACAGACACACCCACGCCAACCACAGCAGCAGCCGGCCAACGCCCAGCGCGCGGCCACCGACAGCGCTACCGAGCGCCTGCAGCTGTGCGGCCGCGTACGGCACGCGCAACGCGGCGGCGCTGGCGTTGCGCTGCGGCCACCAGTGCATCAGCACCGGTACCGGCAGCGCAGCCAGCATCCACGGCCAGGCGAAGGTATCCAGCCACGACAGCCAGTCCGGCAGCCACTGAGCCACCTGCGGCGACACGTTCATCGCGATCATCGCCGCCGCCCCGACACCAGGCCGAGGAAACGCGCACGCGCCAGCACGCGCAGGCGCTGCGCCGCTTCGGCATCGACCTGCGGGCGATAACCGCCGTCGAGCAGCAGCCGCCCATCGCCATCGGAAAAGGCACGGCTACCGGGCTCGTCGAGGAATTCCAGCCATGCCGGGCCCTGCAGCAGTTCCGCGCCGGGCTGACGCACGCGCGCCGCACGGCGGAGCAGCGCGGCGATGGCCGCCACTTCCTCGACCGGCGTTGCCGCCTGTGCGATGGCCTCATCGAACAACCGGATCCAGCCCTGTCGCCGCCGCCGACGACGCGCCTGCCACGCCCACAGCAGCGCGGCGACAAGCAGCACGGCGCCCAGCACCAGCCACCAGCCGGGCGCCGGCGGCCACCACGCAGGCGATGGCGGCAGCTGCACATCGCGCAACGGCAGCGAGGTCGGCGCGCTCATGCCACCACCGCCGAGGGCATCGGGGTCAGCCAGCAGTCGCTGGCGTCATCAGAGGCCACCACGTGCACCTGGATGCGACGCGACGACAGGTGCTTCTGCAGGTCCTGCAGCGGCGCCACGAAGCGCTCGCGCCAGTGCTCGCGGACGCTGGCGCGGTCAAGGTCGAGCAGCACGCGGCGGCCCTGCGACAGGAACGCCAGCGAGGCTGCTGGCGGGGACAGCTCCAGCGGATCGACCAGTAGCATCACCACCACTTCGTGGTGCATGGCCAGGGCGGTCCAACGCGACACACTGATGGCCGCAGCCTGCCCAGGATCGGCAAGCACGACCACGCGCGCGCCGGGACGCAGCAGACGCGCCGCCTGTTCGAGTGCCCGGTCCAGCCCGGCGTCGTCGGCCGGTGGCTGCGCGTACCAGCGGGTGAGCGCATCGAGCACGCGCAGCACACCGCGGGTGCCCCCGGCCGGCGGGAGCGGGGCTTCCACGCTGCTGCCACGCAACGCGCCGAGACGGTCGCCCTGACGCTGTGCCAACCACGCGGCAATCGCGCCGACGCGGGCGGCCTGTACCGATTTGAAGCGAACGCGGGTGCCGAAATACAGCACCGGATCCGTGTCGGCCACCAGCAGGGTCAAGCGCTCGCGTTCGGCCTGGAACAATTTGGTGTGTGCACGGCCGGTACGCGCGGTGACGCGCCAGTCGATGTGGCGGGCATCGTCGCCTGCCACGTACTCCCGCGACTCGGCATATTCCATGCCGCGCCCACGCATGGGCGCTGGCGCGTGGCCGGCATGGCCAAGCCGGCCACGCCGGGCCGGGGCCAACCGGTGGGCATTACGCCGCAGCGCGACCAGTTCGGCCAGGCTGGGGCGCAGGCCGTCGCCGTCGGGGGCGCCTGCGGTGCTGTCCACGTCCGAAGCCATCGAGGTCAGGGCGCCGGCACGCGTGCCAGCAGCTCGGCCACCAGGCGATCGCCGTCCCAGCCTTCGGCGGTAGCTTCATAGCTGGGCAGCACGCGGTGGCGCAGGACGTCAGGGGCGACGCTGCGCACATCGTCGGGGGTGACGAAGTCGCGGCCGGCAAGCCAGGCGCGGGCACGCGCGCAGCGCTCCAGGGCGATCGAGCCGCGCGGGCTGGCCCCCCAGGCGATGCGTCTGGCCAGCGCGGGGTCGTAGCGGGCGGCGTCGCGCGAAGCCAGCACGATCTCGATGAGATAGCGTTCCAGCGCCGGCGCCATGTGCAGCGACAACACGGCCTTGCGCGCGGCGAACACATCTTCCAGTGGCATCCGCGGCGGCGCCGGTGGCGGCGGACCCAGTGCATCGCGCGCACGTTCCCGCGCCAAACGCAGGATCTCCGCCTCGGCATCGGAATCCGGGTAGCCGATGCGCACATGCATCAGGAAGCGGTCCAGCTGCGCTTCGGGCAGCGGGAAGGTGCCCTCCTGCTCGATCGGGTTCTGCGTGGCCATCACCAGGAACAACGCCGGCAGCGCGTAGGTGTGGCGGCCGACGGTGACCTGGCGCTCGCCCATTGCTTCCAGCAGCGCCGATTGCACCTTGGCCGGGGCACGGTTGATTTCGTCGGCCAGCAGGATGGGGTGGAAGATCGGGCCGGGGACGAACTCGAAGCGGCCTTCCTGCGGCCGCCAGATCTCGGTGCCGGTCAGATCGGCCGGCAACAGGTCCGGGGTGAACTGCACGCGCGAGAAATCCGCCTCCAGGCGCGCGGCCAGCGCGCGGATCGCGGTGGTTTTGGCCAAGCCTGGCGCGCCCTCGACCAGCAGATGGCCATCTGCCAGCAAGGCGGTCAGCAGGCGTTCGACCAGCGCGGCCTGGCCGACGATCTCGCCGGCCAACGCGTCGCGCAGCGCGCAGAAACCATCGTGCAGGCGATCATGGGCCTGCTCGGCGGCGGCGGGAGTATCGATCTCGGTGTCGGGCATGGGGGGAGGCAGGTTCATGGGATCCATGTGACCCACGCGACGTGCGTAAGGTTCCGCCCACATGATGGCAGGGCTGGCGCTGGATCGGGATCAAGATTGCCTGAACGCGATACTCGTAACGGCCGAAGCCACCTTACGGCGTACTCGGGGCCATCGTGCCTTTGTCGCCGGCAAAGATCGCGCTGCAATAAGGACCGGACATCGCAAATCGGCGACAGGTCTGCGGCCGGTCGTCATAGATACTGCAATTCATGCGCTCACGGTCCAGCGCCACGCACCATCCGTCCGCGCCCCCGGCC
>NZ_JBFULO010000018.1:0-24394 GCF_054049855.1 Stenotrophomonas sp. P5_B8
GGCGACCGGTTCGGCGTCCTGCTGGCGGCTGCGCTCCGGCAGCTTGAGCCGCTTGGCCTCTTCGTCGTACTCGATCAGCAGCACGCCGGAGTCGTGGCGGCCGCTGATTTCGACGAAGCAGGCACCACCGATGAACGGTTCGAGCGTCATCACCGACTTCAGCGGCGTGGCCACAACCATCTGGAAGCCGAAGTTCTCGAAGATGTTCATCGCCAGGGCGGTGAACTCGTTGTCGGCCTTGTCGAACGCTTCGTCGAGCACGACGGCGGCGTAGCTGGGCAGCTGGCTTTCGGCGCCGCCGAGCTGGTAGCGCAGCGCTGCAGCCAGGCAGGTGGTGGCCAGCTTCTGCCGCTGGCCACCGGACTTGCCGGCGCCGCTGCGGTAGATCTCCACCTGCTGGCGGGTAGCGGCGTCGAGCTCGACGCCGATGAACTCCACATGCAGGCGCACGTCGAGCACGTTTTCGCGCCAACGGCGGTCCTCGCCTTCCTGTGAGCCAAGGCGTTTGACCAGCTCGCGCAGCACGGCAAACTGCGCCTCGGCCACCTCGCGCTCTTCGGTCTGATGGTGCGACAGCACGTCGCGCAACTGCTGGTGGAACTCCAGCACCTCCGGCAGGCGCCGGTCGCTGAGCTCGATGGTCAACAGGGTGCCGCGGTTGAACGGCACCTGCTCCAGCGAGGCGTTGACCTCGTCCAGGCGCTGGCCGATCGACTTGCGTGCCTCGGCGCTGTGCCGTTGCAGGGCCAGCAGGTTGTTCTTGCTCTGGTTTTGCAGCAGGTCGAAGAAGCGTTCTTCGTGCTGCGGCAGGCCATCGCGTTCCAGCCGCTGCAGGCGGGCAAGGTAGTCCTCGGCCGAGGCGACGGACGCGGTGAAATCGCCGGACTCTTCCGGCCACGCCTGCGCGAAGCGCCGGAAGCAGGCCACCAGCTGCGTCTCGACGCGGTGCACGTCCTGCTGCGAGGCGGCGAGGCTTTCGTTGATGCCCTTGCTGATCTCGCGCATGTGCGCTTCCAGCGTTTCCAGGCTGAGGCCGCCCAGGCGCTCAAGGCGCGACTGCAGCCCGGCTTCCTGGGTGGCACCGAGGGCAGGTAGTACCAGGGCGCGGCTGCGCTGGCGCTGGGCATCGAGCTTGTCGCGTTCGCGTGCGTGGTGCGCGAGCTCGACGCGGGTGTCTTCGTAGGTCCGGCGGGCCTGCGCGATATCCGCGCGCGCCTGGTCGATCTGCTGCGCCAGGCGGGCCAGGTCGGCGTTGCCTTCCTTCAGCTCGTGCAGCGACGATTCGATGTCCTGCAGGCGCTGGACGGCCGTGGCGACATCCACTTCCTCCCAGCTGAAATTGACCAGCTGGTTGCAGGCCAGGCGCCGCTCGTTGTCGCGATCGCGCTGGCTGCGCAGCCGTGCGACATCTTCGTCGCATTCGGCGATGCGTTGCGCCAGCTCCTGGGCTTCCTTGCGGAACAGCGCCAGCTTGTCGCTGTTGCTGAAGCCGAGCAGCCAGCGGCGACGATCACCGATCGCGTTGCGGTCGTCTTTCTCGAAGCGATCGCCCGGGTGCTTGACCTGGCCTTCGCGCGAGATGCCGCGTTCGACATCGCGCAGCTGCTTTGCCTCGACGCACTCGTAGTCGTAGCGCTTGCCGAGCTCGCGGCGCAGCCACGGCTCGAACACGCTGTCGCGGAATTCCAGTTTGTGCAGCAACGAACGCTTGGAGGGCTCACGGGCAATGGCATCGTCATTGCGACGCACGCGGTAGTAGGTGAGCCGCATGCCGATGTGGGTGCGGTTCACCCACGCGTTGACTTCGTTGTAGTGCTTGTCTTCCACCAGCAGCGACTGCGCGAACCCGAACAGCACGCGCTCGATCGCGCCCTGCCAGGCGCCCTCTTCCTGGCGGACCTGGATCAGCTCGCCCACGAACGGCAGTGCTGCTTCGGGAACACCGGTTTCCTCGGCCAGGCGGCTGCGCAGCTTCTGCAGCGGCGCGGGAATGCTCGACGGGTTGCGCTCCATCGCCTCCAGTTCCGCGCGGACATCGCCGAAGCGGCGCGTGTCGTCCTGTTTGCCGGACAACCGCTCGGTGATGGCATCGTCCAGCGCGGCAGCCGCCTGCTGGCGGTTGTCCAGCTCGCCCTGCGCGCGGCTGATCAGCTGCGCGAACCCGTGCGCGTCATCGGGCAATGCGTCCTGCAGTTTGGCCGCGGCCTGGCTGGCCTGATCGCGCTTTGCCTGGCGTCGGTCGCGCTCGGCCTGGGCACGCCCTTGTTCGCGTTCCAGCTCCTCGATGCGCTCGCCGCCCTGCTGGCGTCGCTGCAGTTCCAGCTCGGCCACGTGCTCTTCATGGTTGGCCAGCGTCTGGCGACGCTGGGTCTCCTCGCCGAGCAGACCGCGGTGGCGCACGTCGATTTCCTGCAGCCGCTTGTCCAGCAGCAGTTGCAGGCGTGATTCGCGGAAGCTGTCCAGCCCGAGCTTCAGGGTTTCCTCGTCCGCGCGCTGCAGGTTCATCGCCTTCAGCTCGGCGTGCAGCGCACGCGCGGGCAACAGGGTTTCGACCTGGCGCCGCGCGGTGACCACCGACTTGTGCGCGCCGTCCAGCTCGGCGAAGTCGCTGACCAGGCGTTCGGCGGCATCGAAGGTCTTTGGCGTATCGAGCATGAAGTCGCGCAGGAAGACGTTCAGGTCGCCCAGGTTCTTGGCCGACTGCGTCTTGTGCAGCAGGCGCAGCGCCATTTCATTGTCGATGCCCAGCAGGTGGCGGAAGCGCTCGGCGTAGCCGACGAAGCTGTCGAAGTGGTGGACATCGCCCAGGCGCTGCTTGAGCTTGCGCAGGTCCAGGTCGAAACCGCCGAGGTCCTTGGCGATATCGAAGGGACGCTCGGCGATCAGGTAATGCTTGCGCACGTCGGCAGCGGCCGCGCCATTGCCGGCGATCCAGAACAGGCGCACCAGGCTGACCACGCGACCGTCGCCGGCCCGGTATTCCAGCACCAGCGCGGTCCAGGTAGCGCCCTTGCGCAGGTACTGGGTGGCGATTTCGCCGGTGCCACGGTCCTGCTGGTCGGCCCACGCGCCACGCACGTAGGAGACCAGGTTGCGGTCGCGGCCACTGCGTTCGGCCTCACGCGCGGCGGCGTTGAAGTCGACGATCGAGGGCGGCACCAGCATCGCCGACATGGCGTCGAGCAGGGTCGACTTGCCCGAGCCGGAGCGGCCCACGAACAGGAACCCCCGCTCGGCGATCGGCACCTCGGTCAGGCCGTTGAACGTGCCCCAGTTGTGCACCTGCAGGCGGCGCATGCGGAACTGCTGCAGCCGCGGGTCCGGCAGCCCTTCGGTGAACAGGGCGGGGGTGTGCTTGGAGATGGCCATGCGTTGTCGGTCGGTCCGTTCAGGCTTTTGCAGCAGGGGTTTCGCGCAGCTGGCGGTACACCGACGACAGCGCGGAGACATCTTCGGCGGAGAACAGCAGCTTCAGCGCCGGCGACACTTCGTGTCGGTCGTCCTGGCCGGCCAGGCGGGTCAGGATGTGGTTCTCTTTCATCTTCTGCACGGCCGCGGCGACACGGCGATTGAAGCCCGCGCGGTCGGTGGAGAGGTTTTTCTCGTAGATGGCCAGTGCTTCGGCCATCTCGGTGTCGGCCACCACGGCGCGGTTGCCGCGTGCATCGGCCTCGGCCAGTTGCTGGCGCAGGTACAGCAGCAGCACCGAGTCGATGAAGGTCAGCGGCGAGGTGCGCAGCAGCACCGGCGCGTCGATGTCTTCGGTATCGGCCTGGCGGGTGAAGGCCACGCCGCTGTCGCGGTCGAGCACCAGCTCCAGGAACAGGTCCGCCAGCGCCGAGCGGATGGCCGCTTCGCTGCGGATCAATGCCGGCCACAGCTTGGCGTGGCGCAGCTGGTCGATGCTGGGGCCGATCAACAGCTGGCACAGCGCGCGGCGCCCATCCAGCGGCAGGCGCCCGGTATCGCCCATGTAGAACACGTCGTTGTTGCGACGCGGCGGCGGCGTGATCACGACCGGCTCTGCGTCCTGGTCGTCTGCCGGCCCGTCGATCGGGGCGGCATCGTGGGAATCTTCATGCCAGTTCATGGCGTTTCTCCTGGGTGAACCAAACCAGCGGGATGCGGGCGCGTCGCCACTGCCCATCGCCGCCACGCCAATGGGCGGTTTCCTGTTCGCCGTCGACCACCACGCCGTGGCGGGTGCCCAGCGACAGGTAGCCGATCACGCTGCCCAGTCCCTGCGGCGCTTCGCGCTGCGACAGGGCCTGGGCGATGCTCAATTTCGGTTGCACGCCGAGCAGTTCGTGCAGGTCCCGGCGCAGGGTGCGGAAGTCGATTTCCGAGGACGCGACCAGGTCGCCGACGCTTTCCAGGCTGATGCTGGCCGCATCGTTGCGCTGCACGCTGCCATCCACCTGTGCGCTGCGCGGATCGTGCAGCTTCCATTGCGACCACGAGCGCAGGCGGCTGGTGGTGAGCTGGAGGTCGCGGCCGATCGGGCGCTGGGCGGAAAAATCATCGCGCAGTGCCAGCGCTTCGGACTGGGCCTGTTTGAGCAGCTGGTTGAGCCGGCGCTGTTCCAGGTAGCCACGGCTCTGCACGAACCCGCGCAGGCTGCGCGCGAAGTGCTGCAGCACGTCGTGGACCTGGCCACCGCGGTCGAGCATGGTGCCGGTGAAGCCGCGCAGGAAGGCGCGCTCGTCGCGGTCGAGCTTGCGGGCGAAGCCGCGTGCCAGCACCGCTTCCAGCGCGGCGTCGAGCTGGGCGCTCTGCTCGGCATCGTTGAGCAGCCGCCAGAAGGCCTGGAAGCTGCGCCCGGCGTCGCTGTCACCGATCACGTCCACGCCCTCAAACAACCGGGAGAGCACCTCGCCGCGTTCGCTTTCATCGTCGATGATGCGTTCGCGGAACTCGCGGTTGAGGCGCTCGAAATCGTCGCGGACACGGCGGAAGTCTTCGGTGAGGTCATCGGCCAGGCCGATGATCTGCCGCGCGCGTTCCAGCGCGCGCTTGCCATCCAGCGCCACCACGCGGCCCTGGCCGACCCGCGCGATCTCCGCGTCGATGCGGTCGCGTTCGTCGCGCAGCGCCGACAGGCGCGCATCCGGGTTGGACTCGGTCTGCGCGGCCAGTTGCGAGAGCTGTTCGATCACCAGCGCCAGCCGGCTTTCGGTGGCCGCCACGCGGGTCTGCTCCAGGCTGTCGGCGAAGCGGATCGCCTGCAGGGCCTGGGTGGACAGCTCGTACTGCTCCTGGTCGGCCCCCTCGGGCAGGCGCCGCTCCAGCCAGCCCTGCGCCAGCCAGTGGGCGATGTAGGCCTGGGCGGTACGCGGCAACTCACGCGAGAGTTCCTCGCCGTTGAGCTGGTCCAGCGCGCGCTGCAGGCGTTCATGCAGGGCCGCGGCCGGCAGCGTCCGCTCGCCATCCATCAACAGGCCCTGCAGCAGGCCGATGATTTCCGGGGCGTTGGCGGCCGCCAGCAGCTTCCACTGGGGTTGCTCGCGCAGGGTGCGGTAACGGGTGATGCGTTCGTGGTGCTTCATGCAGCCAGGACATCCGGAAAAACACCGCGCGGCCGGACGCCGCGCAGCGGGAAGGGGAAAGGCCCGGCGGAGCGCTGCCGGGCGCGCGGCAGGTTCAGCGCTTGCCGCCCACTTCGATGAAGCGCAGGAACTCGGCGCGGGTGCGCGCATCCTCGCGGAAGCTGCCCAGCATCTTGGAGGTGACCATGCTGACGCCACGCTTGTGGATGCCGCGGGTGGTCATGCACTCGTGCGCACCTTCCACCACCACGCCCACGCCGACCGGCTGCAGCACGTCCTGGATGCACTGAGCGATCTGCGCGGTCATCTTTTCCTGCACCTGGAAGCGGCGTGCATACGCCTCGACCACGCGGGCCAGCTTGCTGATGCCCACGACCTTGCCGGCCGGCAGGTAGCCGACGTGCACGCGGCCGATGATCGGCGCCATGTGGTGTTCGCAGTGGCTTTCGTACTCGATGTCGCGCAGCACGATCAGTTCGTCGTAGCCGGCCACTTCCTCGAAGGTGCGCTCCATGTAGGCGCGCGGATCGTCGCGGTAGCCGCTGAACCAGTCGCCGTAGGCCTCGGCCACGCGCCGCGGGGTATCCAGCAGGCCTTCGCGGGTGGGGTCTTCACCGGCCCAGCGCAGCAGGGTGCGCACGGCCGATTCGGCATCGGCCTGGGTGACCGGGGTGGCGTCGTTGTCTTGTTTGCTCATTACATACAGCACCCGAAGGGGGGCGAGCATCGTACCCGACAGACCCCTCGGACGTCCCCCGCCACGGTGTCCGGGCCTGCGGCGGCGGGCCGGCGTTGGGCTGCGGTTGGGCCAGGGTATTGATAGGATGGAAATTAGTAGTATCCTATCGATCTGCCATGAAACGAACCCTCGACGAACGCACCCAGCTGCAGATGCAGCTCAGCTCCGGCCTGCTTTATGCAGGGCGGCAATGGCAGCGCCTGGCCGACCAGGCCTTGGGCAGCTACGGCATTTCAGCGGCATGCACCATGCCGCTGCTGATGATCGGGCGTGCCGGCGGGGGTATCCGCCAGGTGACGCTGGYCCAGCAGCTGGGCATGGAAGGTCCGTCGCTGGTGCGGCTGCTGGACAAGCTCTCGGCCAGCGACCTGGTCCGCCGCGAATGCGATGCCAGCGACCGCCGCGCCAACCTGCTGTGGCTGACCGACAAGGGCGAAGCCCTGGTGAGCCAGCTGGAAACGGAGTTGATCGGGCTGCGCCAGGGCGTGTTCGGCGAGCTGTCGCTGGATGAACTGCGCACCGTGCTGAAGCTGTGGCAGTTGCTGGCCGATGCCGCCGAACGCGTGACGTAAGCCGTTTCCCCGTTTTACCGCCCGGTGCCGTGTCACGACGCCGGGCGCCCCCCTTTCCGCTCCCCCAGTGAACCCTTTGCCTCGATGTACGGTGAATTCAGTCTCTATGGTGTGTTCGTCCCGACCCTGCTCGGGCTGATGCTGCTGGCGTACCTGCTCAAGAGCGGGCTGCGCGTGGTCCTGCAGCGCACCGGCGCCTACCGCCACATCTGGCACCCCGCCCTGTTCAACCTGGCCGTGTACGTGATCGTGCTTGGCGGGTTGTTTTCCCTGATGCGTTGGATGCAATCGTGAACAAGATCCTCAAGCGTGCTTTCCCGGTCGTGCTGACCGTCGTGGCGGTGATCGCCGCGGTGCTGGTGCTGCGCCATCTGTGGTCGTACTACATGGACGAACCGTGGACGCGCGATGCGCACGTCAGCGCCGACGTGGTGCAGGTGGCACCGGACGTGTCCGGGCTGGTGGAGGCGGTGAAGGTGACCGACAACCAGCCGGTGGCGCGCGGCGACGTGCTGTTCGTGGTCGACCGCGCCCGCTACCAGATCGCGCTGGAACAGGCCCAGGCCGCCCTCGGCGAACGTCGCGCCACGCTGGACCAGCTGCGCCGCGAGATCGCGCGCGACCGCAGCCTGTCCGACCTGGTCGCCGCCGAGGATGCCGAGGTACGCCGCGCCAAGCTGCTCGCCGCGCAGGCCTCGATGGCCACCGCGCAGGCGGCCGTGGACCTGGCCAGGCTCAATCTGGCGCGTACCGAGGTGCGCAGCCCCAGCGCCGGGCACGTCAACGACCGCACCGTGCGTGCCGGCGATTACGTCACCGCAGGGCGGCCGGTAATGGCGGTGCTGGATACCGGTTCGTTCCGCGTTGATGGCTATTTCGAGGAAACCCGCCTGCGCGGCGTGCACGCCGGGCAGAAGGTGGATATCCGCCTGATGGGCGAGGCGCAGCCGCTGCAGGGCCATGTGCAGAGCATCGCCGCCGGCATCGAGGACCGCTACCGCAGCGAAGGCAGCAGCCTGCTGCCGAACGTGACCCCGGCCTTCGACTGGGTGCGGCTGGCCCAGCGCATCCCGGTGCGCATCCATATCGACCATGTGCCGGCCGGGGTCAACCTGATCGCCGGGCGCACCGCCACGGTCACCATCGTGCCGGACACGGTCCAGGCCACGCCGGCACGACCGGCACAGGCGGCGTTGTGAGCCGCCCTGCCCTGCACCGCATCGCGTTGGGGCTGGCGTTGACCACCCTGGCCGCGTGCAAGACCGTGGGCCCGGATTACACCGTGCCCGCAGGATCGGCCTTCCAGCGGCCGGAGGCCAATGCCGCCTTCATCGACACCGGCAACCCACAGGTAGCCGCCGGTGCCGAGCTGCCCGCGCGCTGGTGGGAGCTGTACCAGGACGACACCCTCAATGCCCTGGTACAGCAGGCACTGCGCGACAACGTGGAACTCAAGGTGGCCGATGCAAACCTGCGCCGCGCTGCCGCCGTCTACGAGCAGGCGCTGGATGCCGGTGGTTTCGAGTACGAGGCCGAGGCCGGGGTGAGCCGTGCGCAGCTGTCGGCTGAATCGTTCCTGCTGGAACACGAACTGCCGCCGATCAACCTGGCCGACGGCAAGTTCGCCGTGTCCTACCAGTTCGACCTGTTCGGCAAGCTCAAGCGCGMTTCCGAGGCCGCGCATGCCGACGAGCAGAGCGTGGCCGCCGCCCTCGACCTGGCCCGCGTGTCGCTGGTGGCGCAGGTCGCCGGCAGCTACGTGGAGATCTGCCATGCCAACCATGAGCTGCACGTGGCCGAGCATTCGCTGCAGCTGCAGCAGCGCAGCCGCGAGGTCACCCAGCGGCTGATCAACGCCGGCCGCGGCACCCCGCCCGAGCTGGCCCGCGCCAACGCCCAGGTAGCGATGCTGGAAGCGGCGCTGCCACCGCTGCGCGCCCAGCGCCAAGCCTCCGAATACCAGTTGGCGGCCCTGCTCGGTCGCACCCCGGGACAGCTGCCCGACGGCGTGGGCGACTGCAGCCAGGCGCCGACCCTGGCCCAGCCGCTACCGGTGGGCGATGGCCGCGCACTGCTGCAACGTCGCCCGGACGTGCGCCAGGCCGAACGCCGGCTGGCAGCGGCCACCGCGCGGATCGGCGTGGCCACCGCCGAGCTGTACCCGGACATCCGCCTGGGCGCCTCGGTCGGTGCGGCTGGCCTGCTGGAAGATTTCGGCCAGCCGTTGACCCAGCAGTGGTCGATCGGCCCGCTGATCTCCTGGACGCTGCCGTCCTCGGGCACGCATGCGCGCATCCACGCCACCGAGGCGGGCGCGGACGCGGCGCTGGCCGAGTTCGACCACAGCGTGCTGCAGGCGCTGCGCGAAACCCAGACCGCGCTCAGCCGCTATGCGCACGACCTGCAACGCCTGCAATCGCTGCAGACCGCCCAGCAGCAGGCCGAACTGGCCGCCAGCCAGAACCGGCGCCTGTACCAGGGCGGCCGCACCCCCTACCTGGCCAGCCTGGATGCCGACCGCACGCTGGTCTCGGCCGATGCCACCCTGGCCGCCGCGCAGGCGCAGGTATCGCGTGATCAGATCCAGCTGTTCCTGGCGCTGGGTGGCGGCTGGAACGCCGACGCCGTGGCCGCCGGCAAGGCGACGAGGTAAACGCGATGGTGCTGCTGGACCGTCAGGCGTGGCTGTTTTCGGTGAAGACCTTCCTGGCCGCGCTGGCCGCGCTGTACATCGGGTTGGCCGGCAACCTGTCGCGCCCGTACTGGGCGATGGCCACGGTCTACATCGTGACCCAGCCGATGCTCGGCCCCACCCGCGCCAAGGGCGTGTACCGCATCGTCGGCACCCTGATCGCCGGTGCGGCAACGCTGTGGATGCTGCCGCACCTGGTGGAAATGCCGCTGCTGCTGAGCGCGGCGATGTCGCTGTGGTTGTCCGGCTGCCTGTTCATCGCCCTGCTCAACCGTGGTCCGCGCGGCTACGCGTTCCTGCTGGCCGGCTACACCACCGCCTTCATCGGCTTCCCGGCGGTGACCTCGCCGGACACCATCTTCGACACGGTGGTGGCGCGCAGCGAAGAGATCATCCTGGGCACGGTGGTGGCGGTGCTGTTCGCCTCGCTGTTCTTCCCCACCTCGGTGCGGCCGATGCTGCGCTCGCGGGTCAGCAACTGGATGGGCGATGCGGCGCAGTGGTCGCGGCAGATCCTGCTGCGTGGCCAGGCGCATGGCCCGCGCAACCGGCTGGCCGCCGACCTGGTGCAGTTCGAGGCGCTGATCGAGTTCCTGCGTCGCGACGATCCCCGCCATGCCGGCGCGGCGGTGTCGATGGAGCGGCTGCGCGAACGCATGCTGTTGATGCTGCCGGTGCTGTCTTCCATCGCAGACCGCCTGGGCGCGCTGCGCGCCGGGGGCCGTGCGCTGCCGCCGGGCCTGGAGCCGCTGGTGACCGACATCGCACAGTGGCTGGAGCAGCCCGGCCGCTCCAGCGCCAGCGAATACGCCGCGCTGCGCGCCCGCATCCTGGCGCTCAAGCCGGCGGTGGACGGCGAGCTGGACCACCTGCTGCTGGTGACCCTGCTGCTGCGGCTGGAGGAGCTGGTGGACCTGTGGCAGGACTGCGGCACCCTGCAGGACGCCATCGAACAGGGCAGCGCGCCGCGCGATACCGCCCACTACCGGATCCGCGCCACGCGCAGCAGTGATGCACGGCATGTGGATTACGGCATGGCGCTGTTCTCGGCGGCCAGCGCCGGCGTGGCGTTGATGACCTACTGCGCGCTGTGGATCGGGCTGGGCTGGGAAGGCGGTGGCAACGGCGCGATGATGGCCGCGGTGGCTGCTGCGTTCTTCGCCGCGCAGGACGATCCGGCACCGAGCATGCTGTCCTTCCTGCTGTGGGCGATCGTGGCCAGCCTGGTGGCCGGGGTGTACCTGTTCGGCGTGTTCCCGGCGGTGCATGACTTCGGCAGCCTGGCGCTGGTGCTGGCGGTGGTGTTCCTGCCGCTGGGCCTGCTGCTGCACAAGCCGCAGACCGCGCTGATCGGGCTGCCGTTGACGGTCAACCTGGTGGCGCTGCTCAACGTGCAGAACACCTACAACGCCAACATCCAGAGCTTCATCAATTCCTCGGTGGCGATGTTCATCGGGATCGGGTTTGCGGTGGTGATGACCCGGCTGTTCCGCTCGGTCGGTGCCGAATGGACCGCACGCCGGCTGGTGCGGCAGGGCTGGACCACGCTGGCCGAGGCCGCCGAAGGCCGTGGCCAGCAGGATCGCCAGCAGTTCGCCGCGCGCATGCTGGACCTGCTCGGCCTGCTGGCCCCGCGCCTGGCGGCGACCCCGGAAGGCAGCGACATCGCCTCGGTGGACATGCTTACCGAAGCGCGCATCGGCCTGAACATCCTGCAGCTGCGCCGCGCCCGCCATGGCTTGCCGCCGGCCAGCATGCAGGCGATCGAATCGATCCTGGACGATGTGGGCGCGCACTATCGCGCGCAGGTGGCACGGCGGGCGCCGCTGCCGGCACCGGCCGGCCTGCAGGCCAAGCTGGAGGCCTCGCTGAAGCGAGTTCAGACCGTGGACGCGGGCAAGGCGCGCGATGAGGCGCTGATGGGCGTGCTGGGGCTGCGCTATGCGTTGTTCCCGGACGCACCGGTGGCCGATGCACCTGCCGTTACGGCCGCCGCGGCGCCTGGCCTGCCGGCGCCGCGCTGAACCGGCCCCGCACGGGCCGGCCGGTCCGCGCCGATCAGGGCTATCCTGACGCATGCATTTGCGCATGGATCAAGGTGATTCCCGATGAGTTACGACCTGATGGTGTTCGACCCCGCCGTCGCCCCGCGTGAGGCGGACGCCTTCCTGCAGTGGTACGACGCGCAGACCGAGTGGAACGAGACGCACGACTACGACGATCCGAAGGTGTCGGTGCCGGCGCTGCAGGCGTTCTTCGCCGCGCTCGCCGAGCACTTCCCGCCGATGGACGGCCCCCTGGCCGATGACGAGGATGACCGCCCGGAAGTGACCGACTACAGCGTCGGCCAGCACGTCATCTACGCGTCCTTCGATGATGAAGTGGCCGAGAACGCGCATGGCCTGGTGCAGGTGCTGGCCAACACCCACCAGCTGGGCTTCTTCGATGTCAGCGGTGACGGCGCCATCGTGTTCCCCGATGGCACCGTGGTAATTCCGGAATAAGCCGGGAGCGGGGCTAGAACAACTGCCCCTGCGCCGGTGCGGCGACCGCTGTGTCGCCCACCGGCGGTTCTGATGCGTCTGGCGCGTCTGGCGGGCCATGCAGGCGCGCGGCCAGCCCGGAGATGCGGCTGGCATGCCGCTTGAGCGCGGCCTGGATGACCTCCGCGCTGCCCAGCACATGCAGCGACTGCCGCGCGCGGGTCATGCCGGTGTAGACCAGCTCACGTGACAGCACCCGGTTGTCGCGACGCGGCAACTGCAGCCAGACCTCGTCGAACTCCGAGCCCTGCGCCTTGTGCACGGTCATGGCGAACGCACTTTCATGCGCCGGCAATGCGCCCGGATGGAAGCCGCGTGGCTGGTCGGGCGTGTCGCCGGGGAACCAGGCGGTCACTGCGCCCTGTCGATCCCGCAGGCAGATGCCGATGTCGCCGTTGAACAGGCGATGGCGATAGCTGTTTTCAGTGATCAACAGCAGACGTCCATGGAAATAACCCGGCGCCATGCCCGGACGCGGTACCCCGGCCAACAGGGCTTCGATGCGGGCGTTGAGTCCACGTGCGCCCTGCGCGCCTTCGCGTACGGCCGTGAGCAGGCGGATACGACCGGCGTTGGCCAGTGCCTGCGCCGGATCGGCGGCCTCGCCCAACCCGCGCCAGTGCGCCAGCAGGTGATCGCGGTGCTGCAGCGGATCGGTCTGGTCTTCATGGAAGTGCACGCCAGCCAGCCGGTCACTGCGTAGCAGCGCCAGCGCGGCGTCACTGTCGCCGTCGCGCACGGCATGCGCCAGCGGCACCAGGTCCAGTGCATCGGTCTGCCGATAGCCGCGTTGCAGCTGCACGCGTCGGCCCCCGAAGCGCCTGCCGGCGGCCAGCGGCTGCAGGGTGGCCGGTGACAACAGCGCGCGCAATGCGTCGGCATCGTCGGCGCGGGTGCCCAGGCCATCGCCGCTGGCGCGCAGGATCGCGCTGAGGACGTCGCCGGCTTCCACCGACGGCAGCTGGTCCGGATCGCCGAGCAGCACCAGCCGGGTACCGGAGGCGACCGCCTCGACCAGCTTGGTCATCAGCGGCAGGTCGATCATCGACGCCTCATCCACCACCACCACATCGAACGGCAGCGGGTTGTCGCCGTGGTGACGGAAGCGCGGTGAATCAGGAATGGTCCCAAGCAGGCGATGCAGGGTAGTGCCGGTGGTGGGCATGGCATCGCACAGTGCCGGGGCGATACCGACCAGGCGCAGTCGCTGCACGGCCACGCGCAGGCTTTCGGCCATGCGTTCGGCGGCGCGACCGGTGGGCGCGGCCAGCGCCACCCGCGGCAGCGGCTGGTCGGCCTGCGCCGCCTGCGCGGCGAGCAGCACCAGCAGGCGCGCGATGGTGGTGGTCTTGCCGGTACCGGGCCCGCCGGTGACCAGCACCAGCGGATGGCGCAGCGCCACGCCGGCGGCACGGGCCTGGTGGTCGGTACCGTCGTGCGCCTGCGGGAACAACTGCCCGAACAACACCGCCAGCGCGCCGGGATCGGGCTGGGCCAGCGGATGGGTCGCGATGCGTTGCAGGCCGGCGGCCAGGCGACGTTCGTACTCACGGTAGCGGCGCAGGTAGAGCAGCCCGTTTTCCAGCACCAGCGGCCGGTCGGCGGTGGCCTCGGCAGCGTCCGAGGCCGGCACGTCCACCCACGGCGAAGCGCGCAGCTGCGCAAGCCAGGCTTCGGCGTCGGGCCAGTCGACGTCGGTGTCGACCAGGCGCTGCGGGTGCCGCGGATCCAGCCCGGCATGCCCCTGCGACACCGCCAGCGAGGCCAGCGCCGCGGCCGCCAGCACCGCATCGGGGGTGTCCGGCTGCAACCGGCGCAGGCTCTGCGCCAGCGCGTGGTCGAGGGTGCGCAGCGCGTTGCCGCGTTGCAGGGCGGTGAGCAGGCTCATGCCTCACCCCGTGCGCGTGCGGCCATGCGGGCCTGGGCCTGTTCGCCACCGGCGAACAGCGCATCCATCGCATCGACCAGCGCCGGGTCGAAGCGGTGTGCGTACACGCCGGGGCTGTCCGCGCGCGCGGCATCCAGGCCACGGCAGAACAGGTAGCGGATGCCGCCCATGTCGCGGGCGTAGTCGTACTGCGCGCCCAGCCGGAAGCGCAGCCAGCGGTGCAGCGCCACGGTGTAGATCAGCGCCTGCAGGTCGTACTCGCTGTGTTGCATCGCGCTCTGCAACCGCGCGGCGTCGTAGCCGGGCAGGCGGTTGGATTTGTAATCGAGCACGTACCAGCGCGCATCGCGTACGTAGGTGAGATCGATCTTGCCGGTCATCAGCCCCTCCAGCCGCCGTCGCACGCCGAAGCCGCGACGCTCGCGAACCAGGCCGTGCGCGTGCAGCAGCTCTAGCAGTGCCGGCACCGCCGTGGGCTGCATGGCGAAGTGGAACTCGATTTCGGCGCGGCGCGCATCGGCCGGCAGATCGTGCAATGCGCCCCCTTCGGGCAGCGGTACGGTCAGGGTCTGGCCGACCAGTGCGGTCAGCACCGCCACACCATCGTCGAGGTCTTCATCGGCATAGCCTTCTTCACCCAGACAGGCGCGCAGCACCTGCGCTTCATCGTCCGGCGCGGGCTGTCCCGGCTGCCAGTGCGCCCAGCGCGCGAAGTCGGTGTTTTCCAGCGCATCGTGCAGCACGTTGCCGAAGCGGCTGCCCATGAAGCGCGGGTCGATGACCTCCTCGCTGGGCAACGCCGGTTGCTCGGCGTCCAGGGTGAGGTCCACGCCGACCGGTTCATCAGCGGCCGGTGCGGGAATTTCAGTGGCGGCCGCGTCGGTGTCGTGGCCGGCATCGGCGTGGGCAAGCTGGGTGAAGCTGTACACCCACCAGTCGTGCGGGATGCGCCGGGTCAGCGCGCGCACCGGCGGTAGTTCGCCGTCGCGTTCGAACGCCAGCTGCGGCGGGCGCGGTTCGAGCGGCCCGTCGACCACGGCGATGTCCGGATGCGCACGTAGTGCAGCCATGTCCGAGAGCATCGGCGCCAAACGGGTCTTGGCCAGCCCCGCCAGATCGCCAGCGGCGATCCACAACGCGTGTTCGGCGCGGGTCAGCCCGACGTACAGCAGGCGCGCATCTTCGGCCTCCTGCTCCTGCGCGCTGCGCGTGCTGGCCGCGCTCCACGCCTCGTCCTTGTCCAGTTTCCAGTGCAGCTCGCGGCGGCCGTTGGCATACACCGTGCAGTTCGTATCGGTATTGGGTGCGCTGCCCCCGATGCCGACGAACGGCAGGAACACCAGCGGATACTCCAGCCCCTTGCTCTTGTGCAGGGTGATGATCTGCACCCGGCGCGCGTCCGATTCCAGCCGCAACAGCTGCTGTTCGTCGTTCTGGTCGGCGTGGGCCATCTGTACCTGCAGCCAATCCAGCAGGCCATGCATGCCCAGCGTCTGCGCGGCGGCCTGCTGCAACAGTTCGCCCAGCTGCAGGTAATTGGTCAGCCGACGCTCGCCATCGAGCAGGCCGAGCAGACGTTCGGCGTGTTCGGCGCACAGGTCGGCGATCACCGCGAACGGTCCGCCGCGCTGCCAGCGTTCGCGCCACAGCAGCAGGCGGATCTGCACGCTGCGCTGCGCGTCGCCCTCGCGCTCCATCGCATCGATCGCGGCGGCGTCTTCGCCCAGCAACACGGTGGACAATGCCGCGCGCAGGCGCCCTTCGTCTGCCGGCTGCAGCAGCGCCAGCAACAGCAGGCGCAGGTCCTGCGCCTCGGGCGTGGCGTACAGGCTCTGCTTGCCGGCGGCCACCGCCGGAATGCCGACCGCGCTGAGCGCGTGCTGGATGCGCGTGGCGTCGCGGTGCGAGCGCACCAGCACGGCGATGTCGCCGGGCTGCACCGGCTGACCACGCAGTAGCGCGCGGCCCTGGCGGGCATCGCTGAGCAGCTGGTGGATCGCGGCCACGCAGGCATCGCTGGCCTGCTGCCGCGACGGATCGGCCTTGAGAGTGCCGCCATCGCTGTTGTGCAGCACGCGCACGGTCAGGCCCGGCGCAGGAACCCCGTCGCGCAGGAAATCGGCATCCACCCGCGTGCTGCCCGCATGCACCGGCTCGAAGCCGATGTCCGCTTCGAGGAAGGCGCCGTCGCCGGCATGGGTGTACAGCGCCTCGATGGCGTGCAGCACTGCCGGGCGCGAGCGGAAATTGCGGTCCAGCGGCGGCGCGGCATCGGCCTGGCGCTTGGCCTTGAGATAGGTGTGGATGTCGCCGCCGCGGAAGCCGTAGATCGCCTGCTTGGGATCGCCGATCAGGAACAGCGCCGGCGCCAGACCGGCAGCGCGGGTTTCTGCCGAATCGCCAAACACGCGCTGGAAGATGCCCCACTGGCGGTCGTCGGTGTCCTGGAACTCATCCACCAACGCGATCGTGTACTGCGCGCGCAGCTGCTGCACCAGCACATCGCGGTGCGGGCCTTCCAGCGCATCGGCGACGCCATCGATCAGGTCGTCATAGGTCTGCACCCGGCCGATCCGCTTGAGCTCGGCCAAGCGCGCGCGGGCCTGGTCGCGCAGCGCGTGCAGGAAGGCGGTCGCCTGGCCGCGCTGCCACAGCGCCAGCGCATCGGCCGCGGCCAGGTACACGGCAAGGGCGTGCTGCAGCGGCGACTGCGGCGTCCTGCCCGCGTGGGCCTTGTTGGTGCGCGCGGTGAGTTCTTCGACGGTCAGCCGGCGCAGCCGCTCGGGGTCGGCATCCAAGGTTGCGCCCGGCGTGTCATCGGCCGCCCAGCGGTGCAGCTGCACGGCCAATGGTTCCAGCCAGGCCAGTTTGTAGCTGTTGCCGTTGAGCACTTTGTTCTCGACTGCCGCACAGACGTCGCCCAGGAAGGCTTCCCCGTGCTGGCGGTAGTCGGCGGCGAACTGGCGCGCGGCCAGCGCGTGCGCCGGACGCGGATCGTGGTCCAACCCGATGGGCACCGGCGGTAACAGCGGCAGCGGCTTGATCAGCGTGGTCAGGTCACCGGCCAGCGCCTCGGGCGTGGACCACAGCCGCGTCAACGCATCCACGGTGGCTGCATCGTTGGCATGCACGCGCCACAGGTCGGCGGCCAGTTCGTCGTGCAGCGCGCGTTCGCTGGGCAACAGGGTCGGTGGATCGAAGGTATGGCCACTCTCCAGGGCGTGTTCGCGCAGCACGCGGGTGCAGAAGCCATGGATGGTGAAGATCGAGGCCAGGTCGATTTCATCGGCGGCGGTCTGCAGCCGGCGCGCGAGCGCCGCCGGCGTTTCTTCGCCCAAGGCCAGCTGGCGCTGCAGGATCATCCGGGTCAGCAGCACCTCGGGGGTGTCCGCATCGGTCGGCGCGCGCTCGACCAGCTGCGCGGCCAGCGCCAGCCGCTCGCGGATGCGCTTGCGCAGTTCCTGGGTGGCCGCATCGGTAAAGGTCACCGCCAGGATCTGGCCGATGCGCCAGCCCTTCTCCACCACCAGCCGGGTGAACAGCGTGGCCAGGGTGAAGGTCTTGCCGGTGCCGGCACTGGCCTCGATCAGGCGCACGCCGTCCAGCGGCAGCGTCAGGTAGGGATCGTCGAGAAGGTCGTGGTCACTCATGTTGTCGCGCCCTGGTCATCGAAGCCGGGGAATACCCGGCCCTCGCGCACCGCGGTGAAGACCACGAAGCTGTTGTGCAGCAGTTGCCGGTAGCTGTCTGGCGTGGCGAAGGGATCGCGTCCGCGCAGGGCCAGCGGGTAGCCGGCGCCGCTGGATTCACCCCACGTCCGGTCGCTGCCGTACCACCTTGCCCGGCCCTCGGTTTCGCGCTTGGCCTCGGCGGCGGTGTAGATCGCCCACGCGGTGGACGGCGCGTATGGCAGCGGCGCGCGCAGCCCTTCGCTGCGCAGGTGCAGCAGGCGCCGCAGCACCTGCCGGGCCTGCTCGGGCGGCAACGGTGGCAGCACGTGCGGGCCCAGCCCGTCATMATCCGCATCGTGGAACTGCACCAGCGCCAGCGCGTCGCCGGCGGCATTGGCCAGCAGCCAGTCCAATCCCTGGCGGATCGCCGCACGCCCGTTGAGTGGGCCCGGGCGCAGCCGCACCAGGCCGTGCGGATGCACGCCGTCGATGCGGCCGTGCAGGCGCACGCCGTCGATCTCAACCTCGTACCGGCGGCTGTCGGCGTCGGTGCCGGCCTGCCATTGGGCCAGCGCCTGCGCGTAGGGGCGGGTCTGGGCCTGCAGCGCCTCGAACTGGCGCTGCCCCAGCGCACCGGAGGGCAGCAGCGCGCGGGCGCGCAGCCGCGGATAAAGCGGCGCATCGTCCCCGTCCAGGGTGGCCTCGATCACCGCCTGCCGCAGCAGCAACGTATCGCTGCCGCGCGCGGCCATGACCAGCGGTTCCACGTCATCGGCATCGCCGAGGTCCTCGGGCAGGCGCAGGCCCAGCCGCTGCGACAGGAACTGGCTGGCCGGGTCGGTGAGGAAGCGGCGCAGCGCGTCCAGGCTGAGTTCGGCCTCGCCGGGCAACGTGTCCGGGATCGGCAATGGCTGGTCGAACCACGGCGCCAGCGCGCGCCGCTGTCCGCCAAGCGAACCGGCGGCCGGGTGCCACTGCTGGCGATAACTGAAACGCCGCGGCTCATCGCCGCCGCCAAACGCGGCCGGGGCGAAGGGCTGCAGCGAGTGGCGCACGGTCAGCTCCCTCGCCGCGCTGGCCGGTGCCAGGTGGTAGTCGGCGGCGGCGTCGATCAGTTCGCTGACCAGCACCGAGGGTTCGCGCACGCTGCCATCGCGCGGGTCGGCACCGAGATAGCTCAGGTAGAACACGTCCTGCGCCGAGGCGAACAGCTGCAGGAACAGGAAGCGGTCGTCCTCGCGCAACGAACGATCGCCATGCCGGCGCCTGGCGGTGCCCAGTTCGGCGGTGAGCTGGTTGAGCCCGGCAGCCGGGTCGCGGCGCGGGAAATCGCCGTCGTTGAGCCCCAGCACACAGATCACCCGGAACGGCAGCAGGCGCATCGGCACCATGCGGCCAAAGCTGATCCCACCGGTCAGCAGCGGKGCGCGGGTGTCGGCCTCGGCCAGCACCCCGGCGAAGTGCGCACGCAGCACTTCCGGTGCCACCGTGCCGTGGAAACCGGCCTGCTCGGCATCGCGGGCGAATTCGTTGATCAGCTTGCGCAGGCGCTCCAGCGCGCGCTGGCTGTTGGCCGCCTGCGGCGGCTCGGGCAGCAGCGCGTCCAGCAGCGCCAGCAGGCGTTGGCGCCACTGTGCCGGCGGCAAGGCGTCGCCCAGCGCCTTCTGGTACCGGGCCAGCACGCGCAACAGCCCAAGCAGGCGGTCCAGCGCCTCCAGCGCGCTGCCTTCCAGCTCCGGCCACGGCGCCACGCCGGCGATATCGCCGTCGCTGCCGCTGGCATGGCCCAGCAGCAGGCGATCCAGCGCGAACTGCCAGGTGAAGGCATCATCGCGCGGGGCCTGGTGCTGGCTGCGGTGGTGGGCATCCAGCCCCCAGCGCGCGCCGGCGGCCTGCAGCCAGTCGTGCAGGCGATCGAAGTCGGCCGCATCCAGCCCGGCCGCCTCGGCCAGCGGCGCGCTGGCGAGCAGGTCCAGCACTTCGTTCAAACCGAACCGTGACACCGGCAGGCCGAGCAGGTGCACGAAGACATCGGCCAGCGGCTCGCCGGCCAAGGGGCTGGTATCGGCCAGTGCGTACGGAATGTGGTCGTCCCCCCCGCTGCGACCGCCGAACACCGCTTCCAGGTACGGCACGTAGGGGTCGATGTCCGGGGCCAGCACCGCGATCTCACGGGCCTGCAACGGCGGCTCGAAGCGCGGGTCCTGCAGCAGCCCGCGCAACTGGTCGTGCAGCACCTGCAGTTCGCGCAGTCGGGTATGGCAGGCATGCACCTGCAGGCTGGGATCGTCGCGGCGCAGGCCATCGCGGCGCTCACCGGAGGGCTGTCCACGGCGGTGGAACAGATCGCGTTGCAGCCGATGCAGCAGGCTGTCGGACAGTCCACCCGCGTCCATGTCCGCACGCGCATCGTCTTCGGGATCGTCATAGGCGGCGATCTCACCGGACGGATGCACTACCTCGTAGCTGCCCAGCACCGCCATGAAGTCGCGCCCGGCCGCGCCCCAGGCCTGCAGCAGGCGGTTCTCGCCGGCCGCGTCGCCGAACGGATCGGGCGCGCCGCTGCGCAGTTTCTCGCCCAGAGTCTGCAGGTCGCCCCAATACGCCTGGGTCGGGGTGGGCAGGTAGAAGTGCATCGTGCCGACCCGCGCCTGGGTGGCCATCACCCGCAGCACGTCGGGCGAAATGTTGAGCGTGGCGAAGGCGAACACCCGTGCCGGCAGGCCCTGTGGCAGTGCCTGCCCTGCCCCTTCGAAGCGCGACAGGTAAGCATCGATGCGACGGGCGCGGTACTGGTGGCCGCTGGCGATGTGCCGCCACAGGATCGCCTGTGGATCCTGCGCGTCGGCACCGGCTTCCCAACGCAGCAGCCAGTCGCGGCGCCAGGCCTGGTACTTCTCGAACACCGCGGCCAGCTCGCCGGCCAGCGCCCAGGGCTTGAGCGGATCGGCGGCCGACAGGTAGGCCTGCAGCGCGCGCATCGGCGCCTGCCCCAGCAGGTCCGGATCACGCAGCGCGGCATACAGCTTCCAGCGCAAAGCGGCAGCGCTGAGGTCATCGTGCTCGCCCGGGACGTTGGCGTTGAGCGCGCGCGCGACGAACTCACCGGGGGTGAGGAATTCCAGATTGGCGGCAATGCCATACTCGACCGCCAGGGTGGACTGCAGCCAGCGCCGCATCGCGACCTGCGGAATCAGCACCACCTCCGGGACCAGGATCGACTGCCCCGGCACCGGCGTACGCACCGCGGTGGCCAGCAAGGCGGCCAGGACGTCGAGTGAATTGGAGTGGTACAGGCGGAAGTCGGACGCAGCATCAGTCATCGCGCCAGTGTGCCGCAGCCGTCGCACGATCACGAGGGTGGCCGGCGACGGTCTGGCCCTACGACCTGGCTGTCGTCGCCCGGTACGGTGTGTTGCGAGCGCGGTCTCAGGCCGACCGGTAACGGTCGTGCGACAATACTGCACGGTCCAGTTCGGTTATGTTCAGCCGTTCACCACGATCTTACAACGTTGGAATTTTGTTAATGGCTTCCATGACGGCTTCCGCAGAACCTCTGGTGCAGTTGTCCAACGTGCGTATCGATCGCGGCGGTCGCAGCATCCTGCGCGACGTGTCGCTGCAGGTGCCGCGCGGCAGCATCACCGCCGTGCTGGGGCCGTCGGGCAGCGGCAAGTCGACCTTGTTGGCGGCGCTGACCGGCGAACTGCGCCCGGTGGCCGGCGAGATCACCCTGTTCGGCAAGCCCATCCCCACCGGCACCGGCGCGCTGCTGGAGATGCGCAAGAGCGTGGGCGTGCTGCTGCAGGGCAATGGCCTGCTCACCGACCTCACCGTGGCCGAAAACGTCGCCCTGCCGCTGCGCACCCATACCCGTCTGCCCGCGGCCGTACTGAACCGGCTGGTGCAGATGAAGCTGCACGCGGTGGGCCTGCTGGCCGCCGCCGATGCCTGGCCGCGCGAGCTGTCCGGCGGCATGGCCCGGCGCGTGGCGCTGGCCCGTGCGCTGGCGCTGGACCCGCCGCTGATGATCTACGACGAGCCGCTGACCGGGCTGGACCCGATCGCCTCGGGGGTGATCATGAGCCTGATCCAGCGTCTCAACCACAGCCTGGGGCTGACCAGCATCATCGTCAGCCACCATGTGCATGAGACCCTGCCGATCTGCGACCAGGTGATCGCCATTGCCAATGGTGGCGTGGTGTTCCAGGGCAGCCCGGCCGCGCTGGAGTCCAGCCAGGACCCGCTGTTGCGGCAGTTCCTGCATGGCCAGCCCGATGGTCCGATTCCGTTCGATGCCGCGCCGCGCGCGAGGGTTGCCTGATGCCGTTCGTTGACGCCACCCGCTCGCTGGGCCGCGCCGGCCTGTTCTCGCTGACGGTGCTGCGCGGCTCGCTGCCGACCGCCGACTTCCTGGCCGAACTGACCCGCGAGATCTACAAGGTCGGCGCGCGCTCGCTGCCGATCATCGCCGTCGGCGGTGCTTTCGTCGGGCTGGTGCTGACCCTGCAGGGCTACCGCACGCTGACCACCTTCGGCGCCGCCGACGCGCTGTCCACACTGCTCGGCCTGTCGCTGTACCGCGAACTGGCGCCGGTGCTGACCGCGCTGCTGTTCATCGGCCGCGCCGGCAGCTCGATCGCCGCCGAACTGGGCCTGATGCGCGCCACCGACCAGATCAAGGCGCTGGAACTGATGGCCATCGATCCGGTCGCCAAGGTGGTGGCGCCGCGCTTCTGGGCAGCGGTGCTGACCGTGCCGCTGCTGACCGGCATCTTCTGCTCGATGGCGATCAGCGCCAGCTACTTCGAGGCCGTGCACGTGCTGGGCCTGGACAATGGCGTGTTCTGGTCGGCGCTGAGCAACAGCGTGGACTTCTGGGACGATTTCGGCGTGGCGATGCTGAAGTCGGCCATCTTCGGCGGTACCGCGGCACTGGTGGCGTCGTACGTCGGCTTCCACGCCGAGCCGACCATCGAAGGCACCTCGGTGGCCACTACCCGCGCGGTGGTGAACGCCTCGCTGCTGGTGCTGATGTTCAACTTCGTGCTGTCGGCCATGATGTTCCGGTAATTCCCGGAACGGCATGCAACGCAACCCCGCCCCGGCACCCGTCGGGGAACCTGACAAAAGAACAGTGAGATAACCCCATGGCCATCCGCGGTCCCAGACTCGAATTTTCCGTCGGCGCTTTCCTGCTGCTGGCGCTGGCCTCGCTGCTGGTRCTGGCCATGGCCTCCACCAACCAACGGTGGGGCCTGGGTGGCGACGGCTACGAACTCAAGGCGCGCTTCACCCAGATCGGGCAGCTGCGCAAACAGGCGCCGGTGAAGATCGGCGGCGTGGTGGTGGGCCAGGTCGCCGGCATCGAGCTGGACCCGACCAAGTTCGATTCCATCGTCACCCTGAAGCTGGACGGCAAGTTCAAAGACCTGCCGGCCGACACCTCGGCGGGCATATTCACCAGCGGTTTGCTCGGCGAGAGCTATATCGGACTGCAGCCGGGCGGTGATCCGGACGTGCTCAAGTCCGGCGACGAGATCGTGTTCACCCAGCCGGCGGTGGATCTGCTGCAGTTGGTCGGCAAATACATGTTCAGTGGCCCGGCCAATACCGGCGGCGCCGCTCCCCAGGATGCTCCCGGTGCGGAAGCGCCGGCTACGGAAGCGCACAAATGAAAACCAAACTGATCCCGGTCCTGCTCGCCTCGGCCCTGCTGGCCGGTGCTCCCTCGCTCAGCTTCGCCCAGGCCGCACCGGCCGCTGCCAGCGCCCAGCAGGGCCAGGCCAGCACCGTCGTGCTCGATGCCAGTACGCGCATCCTGTCCACCCTGCAGCAGCGCCGCACCGAGTTCCGCAGCAACCCGACCGCGCTGCGCGGCTTCATCAACGGTGAGCTGACCAAGACCTTCGACCGCGACTACGCCGCCCGCCTGGTGCTGGGCGTGCACGGCCGTGGCGCCTCCGACGCCGATGTGAAGCTGTTCGCCGATGCCATGGCCGACAACCTGATGCAGCGCTACGGCTCGGCACTGCTGGATATCCAGGGCAAGCCCAGCTTCCGCCTGAAGTCCGAATCGCCGCTGCCGGGCAACCGCGGCGTCAAGGTGTCCACCGAACTGGTGCGCGCCGGCAGCGAAGCGACTCCGGTCGACTATCTGATGCGCAACGTCGGCGGCCAGTGGAAGATCTTCGATGTGATGATCGAAGGCATCTCCTACGTGCAGACCTTCAAGACCCAGTTCGACGCCCCGCTGCGCCAGAAGTCGATCCAGCAGGTGGCCACCGAGCTGCGCAACGGCAGCATGCAGGCCGCCCCGAGTGGCAAGTAACCCGGCCAGCGTCAGCGTGCAGGGCACGTCGCTGGTGTTCAGCGGCGTGCTCGATCGTGCCGCGGTGACGGCCTTGTGGCCGTCGCTGCAGGCCACCGCCGATGCGCAGGTGCTGGACCTGACTGCGGTGCCGCGGTTGGACAGCGCCGGCCTGGCGCTGCTGGCCGAACTGGCCGCGCGCCTGCGCAGCATGGGCATCCAACCGCGTTTCAACGGCGCTCCCGCCGGCTTCACCGAACTCAGCGCAGCCTACCGGTTGGCGCCGTCCCTGGATTTCAATGCCCCCTCTGCCGCGAGCTGACATGAACGTCATACGCAACCTCCCCTTCGTCGTGCTCGCCCTGGCGTTGACCGCCTGTGCCSGCAAGCCCGCCCGCGAGGCCGCACCGGCCAGCGTGGCCGTGGACGCTTC
>NZ_JBFULO010000019.1:0-27719 GCF_054049855.1 Stenotrophomonas sp. P5_B8
CGACGGTCCCGCCAACCCGCCCACACCGACCCAAACACTGGAGAGAGAAATCACCCGGCCGTTGCTAAAAAACTCACCGATAAACAACCGCCGCCTGCGTCCCCGCCCCCAACGTACTGCTCAGACTCACCTTCCAGCCAAATCGATCGCACAACCGACGCACGATCGACAGCCCCAAGCCGGTGCCCTGCGGCCGCGTCGGCTCCGCGCGGTAGAACGGCTCGAACGCGCGGCCCAACGCCTCGGCCGACATCCCGATCCCCGTGTCGCGCACCACGACCCGATCCTCCAGCACATCCACATCGATGCGCCCCTCGTCGGTGTAACTGCACGCATTGCGCAACAGATTGCTCACCACCACCTGCAGCACCCGCGGCGGCGCATGCAAGTGCACCGGACCGGCACTGTGCAGGAAGATCTCCACCGGCCGCCCCGCCATCAGCTCGCGCGCGTTGTCCACCTCGTAGCGCACGATCTCGTTGACGTCGAACAGCTCGATCTGCGGCTCCACATCCGCCTCGCGCGCCAGGATCAGGAACGCGTCGATCACCGCCTCCATGTCCCGGCCCGCGCGCTGGATGCGGTTCAAGCTGCGCTGCAACCGCGGCGACAACTCGTGATCGCCCAGCGCCATGTCGCTGGCCACCCGGATCACCGTCAGCGGCGTGCGCAGTTCGTGGCTCGCATCGCGGGTGAAGTTGCGCTCACGCGCCACGTGCGCGGTCACTCGCGTGGCCAGGGAGTGCAGCGCCGCGGCCAACTGCCGCGTCTCGCCCTGCATATCCGCCGGCAGCTTGTCCGGCGCCAGGTCCGCCGCTTCCGGATGCCCCGGATTCCAGCGCGACACCCGCCGCGCCAGCCAGTTCACCGGCGACACCAGCCGTTTGGATGCCCGGTAGGTGATCCACGAGGCCCCGTACACCGCCAGCAACGTCAGCAGCACCGGCACGATCCCGAACCAGAACGCCAGCATCTCCGCGCGCGAGCGCAGGAACACCAGATACAACCGCCCTTCCGGACGCGCATCCACCAGCACCAGCTGGTCGTCGCTTTTCAGTTCGTGGAAACCCGGGCGCAGCGCGCGCAGGTTGGCCGGCAGGCTCAACGGCGACCGCCCGGTCTCCAGCAGGTAACCGCGGATGTTCTGGGTGTTCGGCGGCGGCTGCGTCGGCGAAGCGTCGTACAGCTGCCAGTAGTAAGCGGCCTCTTCCTGCAGCGCGCTGYTGACCAGGCTGTGCTTGATCACCAACGACACCAGCCATGCGCCCAGCAGGATACCCAGGCTGGCCAGCACGGCTTGTAGGATGAAGACGATACGTATCTTGCGCGGCAGACCGTGCGGCATTACAGGATCCAGAGCGGTTCGCCGCGATTATAGGAAAGCGCGCCGTGATTCCATCGTGCAAAAAACGACAACGACCCGGCAACCGCCAGGTCGTTGTCACCCTCGGGGCCCCGCAGGGCCCGTCCGCTCACGCGCCGGCGACCGCCGTACGCGTCAGCTCATCGGCTGGGCGATGTCGGCGATGCGGTAACCGGCGCTCTGCACGGTGTGCAGCAGCGGACGGTCGAACGGCTTGTCGATGATCTTGCGCAGGTTGTACAGATGGCTGCGCAGGGTATCCGAGTCCGGCAGGCCGTTGCCCCAGATCTCGCGCTCGATTTCCTGGCGCGTCACCACGCGGGGCGATTCGCGCATCAGGATGGTCAGCAGACGCAGACCGATCGGCGACAGCTGCAGTTCGGTACCGGCACGGGTCGCACGCATGCTCACCGGGTCCAGCACCAGGTCGGCCACCTTGAGCACTTCCGAACCCACCTGGCGACGCTCGCGGCGGATCAGGGCACGCAGGCGTGCTTCCAGCTCCTGGATCGCGAACGGCTTGGTCAGGTAATCGTCGGCGCCGAAGCCCAGACCGGTGAGCTTGTCGTCCAGCGTGTCGCGGGCGGTCAGCATCAGTACCGGGGTCGACTTGCGGGCGTCGTTGCGCAGCCGGCGGCAGACTTCGATGCCGTCCAGTCGCGGCAGCATCAGGTCCAGCACCACGACGTCATAACTGTTTTCCGCCGCCAGTCGGTAGCCGTCCAGCCCGTCCTRGGCATAGTCGACCTCAAACCCACGGCCTTCCAGGTACTCGCCGATCATCTCGGAAATATTGCGGTTGTCCTCGACCACCAGCACCAGGCCGGAGGTCTCCTTTGTCTGACGCATGGGATTCCCTCTTTCTTCAGCTTTGTGAAACATGCCGCATCGGCAGTGGAGGCGGTGTGAAGCTGCTCACACCGGAATCAAAATTGTTGTCAGAGCAGGGGTTTGAGGTGCGGCCACACATTGTCCAGCACCCGCGGCTGGCCGGCGGCAGTGGGATGCAGGCCGTCGGACTGCATCAGCCCTGGCTGCAGGGCCACACCGTCCAGCAGGAACGGCAGCAGCGGCACCTTGTACTGGCCGGCCAGCCCAGCATAGACGTCCTTGAGCCGCTGGCGGTAGGCCGGGCCGTAGTTGGGGGGAACGTCGATGCCCAGCAGCAGCACCTTGGCACCGGCCTTCTGGCTGGCCACGATCATCTTTTCCAGGTTGCCGCGCAGCTGCACCGGGGTAAGCCCGCGCAGGGCGTCGTTGCCGCCCAGCTCGATCACCACCACCGATGGCCGGTGTTTGGCCAGCAGGCCCGGCAGCCGGGTCAGCGCGCCGGAACTGGTCTCGCCGCTGATGCTGGCGTTGATGATGTTCGGGGCCGGCTTGACCTGTTGTTTGACCCGCTGCTGAAGCAGGTTCACCCAGCCCGATTCGGCCGGGATATTGTGGGCAGCACTGAGGCTGTCGCCGACCACCAGTACCGCATGGCGGGTATCGGCACCTTTGGCACAGGCCAGCGCCGGTAGCAGCAGCAACCATGCCATCAGCCAGACCATCGGGGCCGCGCGGCCCTTCCACATCGTTGTGCTCATTGGAGAATCCTCATCGACAGCCTGTCCCCCCGCAGCGCTCCCGTCGCCATCGCCGCCCTGGATGTGGGCAAATCGGCGCGTGGCCCGGAGGGTGAAGTCCACATACTGGACAACATTGGCATGACCGTCCATGAAGGCGAGAGCATCGCCATCGTCGGCGCGTCCGGTTCGGGCAAGACCACCCTGCTCGGCCTGCTGGCTGGACTGGACCTGCCCAGCCGCGGCCGGATCACCCTGGCCGGCGCGGATCTCAATGCGCTGGATGAAGAAGCCCGCGCGCAGCTGCGTGCGCGTGAGGTCGGCTTCGTATTCCAGAGTTTCCACCTGCTGCCGGCGCTGACCGCCGAGGAGAACATCGCGCTGCCGCTGGAACTGGCCGGGCGCGAGGATCCGGCGCGCGTGCGCGAGGTGCTCGAGCAGGTCGGGCTCACCCACCGTGCGCGCCACTACCCGCGCCAGCTGTCCGGCGGCGAGCAGCAGCGCGTGGCGTTGGCGCGCGCGTTCGTGGCGCGGCCGCGCATCCTGTTCGCCGATGAGCCCACCGGCAGCCTGGACCAGGCCACCGGCCAGCAGATCAGCGACCTGCTGTTCGCGCTCAACGCCACCAGCGATACCACCCTGATCCTGGTGACCCATGACCTGCGCCTGGCGCAGCGCTGCGAACGCGTCTATCGCCTGGATGGCGGCCGACTGGTCGACAGCCCGTCCGGCGTGTCCGCATGAATGTCGTCAAACATGCCGCGCGCGCACTGCGCCGCGAGTTCCTGGCCGGCGACCTGCTGACCGTGTTCGCCGCGCTGGTGCTCGGCGTGGCGGTGATGACCGCGGTCGGCACGCTGGTCAACCGGGTCACGCTGGCCTTGACCGGCAGTGCGGCGGAAATGCTCGGCGGCGACCTCGGCCTCAACGCACGCGAGGACATTCCCACCGCCTTCGCCGACGCGGCGCGCGAACGTGGCTTGGCCAGCACGCGCATGGTCAGCTTCCCCAGCGTGCTGTTCCATGGCGAGGCCAGCCAGATGGCCAACATCAAGGCGGTCGGCGATGGGTATCCCTTGCGTGGGAAGCTGCAGGTCAGCCGCACCCTGCACGGCGGCGCCAGCGAGATCGCCGGCACCCCGCCGCCGGGCCAGGCCTATGCCGATCCGCGCCTGATGCAGGCGCTGGGGCTGGGCGTGGGCGATGCGCTGGAGTTCGGTGCCGGCCGGCTGACCATCACCCGCGTGCTGCAGGCCGAACCGGACACCTCCGGCGAACTGATGCAGCTGTCGCCGCCGCTGCTGGTCAACCGCGCCGACGTGGATGCCGCCGGCCTGCTCGGACCGGGCAGTCGCGCGTCCTACCGGATGATGTTCGCCGGGGCGCCGGAGGCGATTGCCGACTTCCGCGCGTGGTTGGCGCCGCAGGCCAAGGGTTACCGCATCGTGGGCATCGCCGACACCCAGCGCGGCGTGCGCGGTGCGTTCGACCTGGCTGGCCGCTTCCTGTCGCTGGCCGCACTGCTGGCGGTGCTGCTGGCCGGCGTGGCCACTGCGCTGGCGGCGAATCGCTTCGCGCTGCGCCGGATCGACCAGGTGGCGATCCTGCGCTGCCTGGGCGCACGCCAGCGCGACATTCTCAGCGCGATGGCGCTGCAACTGGTGATGCTGGCGGTGCCGGCGTGCCTGGTCGGCATCGGGCTGGGCATGGCCGCGCAGGCCGGGTTGGTGCAGGCGCTGGGCGGTCTGATCCCCAATCGCCTGCCGCTGCCACAGGCGACCCCGGCCTTSAGTGGTGCCGGGATCGGACTGGTGCTGCTGCTCGGCTTCGGCCTGCCGCCGCTGCTGCGGCTGCGTCGGGTGCCGCCGATGCGCGTGCTCAACCGCAGCTTCGCGGCGATGCCACCGAGTTCGCTGCTGGTCTATGCGGCCGCCCTGGCGGCGACCGTGGCGCTGACCGTGCAGGCCACCGGCGATGTGAAGCTGGCGGCCTGGGTGCTGGGCGGGCTGGCCGCATTGGCGGCCCTGGCCGGCGTACTTGGGGCGTTGCTGCTGTGGCTGCTGCGTGGGCTGCAGCCGCGCCTGCGCGGGCGCTGGAAGCTGGGTCTGGCCGCGCTGACCCGCCGCCGTGGGCTGGCGGTGACGCAGCTGGTGGGGCTGTCGCTGTCGCTGTGCGCGCTGTTGCTGCTGTCGGTGATCGGGCCGGGCCTGCTGGCGCAGTGGCGCGACCGTTTGCCGGTGGACACGCCCAACTACTTCCTGATGAACATCCAGCCGGAGCAGCGCGAGACGGTGCTGAGCACGCTGCACGGGCTGGGCGTGGTGGCGCCGGGCATCGAGCCGTTCAGTACCGGGCGCCTGTTGGCGGTCAATGACCGGCCGCCGCAGCGGCAGCAGCGCGAGGACAACAGCAACGATGACGACGATGCCAACCGTCCGGTCAACTTCTCCTGGCGGCATGACTTCCCGCCGGCCAACACGCTGGTGGGCGGGCGCTGGTGGGCGCCGGGCAGCACCGCGGCGGAAGCCTCCATCGAACAGGGCTGGGCCGAGCGTTACGGGATGAAACTCGGCGATACGGTGACGCTGCAGATGGGCGACCAGCAACGCAGCTTCACGGTGACCAGCATCCGCAAGGCCGACTGGGATTCGTTCCGGGTCAACTTCTTCCTGCTGCTCAACGAAGGCGCGGTGGGCGATGCGCCCTACAACCTGATCACCGCCTTCCATCTGCCGCATGCGCAGRCACCGCAGTTGGCGGCGCTGACCCGCGCGCAGCCGAACATTTCGCTGCTGGATATCGATGGCATCCTGCAGCGGGTGCGCGAGGTGGTGGACCGGGTCACCCAGGCGGTGCAGCTGGTGATGGGCTTCAGCCTGCTGGCCGGGTTGCTGGTGCTGCTGGCGGCCCTGCAGGCCACCGCAGGGGAGCGTCGCTACGACAGTGCGGTGCTGCGCACGCTGGGGGCCACGCGCAGCCAGCTCCGCGGGGCGGTGCTGGTCGAGTTTGGTGCGCTTGGGCTGCTGTCGGCGTTGCTGGCGGTCGGCACGGCGGCATTGCTGGGCAGCGTGGTGGCCCGGCAGGTGTTCGAGCTGACCTTGAGTCCGCCGTGGGGGTCATTGCTGGCCGGCGGCGCGATCGGGGTGGCATTGAGCATGCTGGCCGGCTGGTGGGGCACACGGCGGATCCTGCATACGCCGCCCGCGCTGGCGCTACGGGAAGTGTGAGGTCGACGCGGGGCGCCGGAGCATTCAGTGGCGCTGGCCGAAGGCTGCGCATCGGTAGT
Source organism: Stenotrophomonas sp. P5_B8 (assembly GCF_054049855.1). Lineage (NCBI taxonomy): Bacteria > Pseudomonadati > Pseudomonadota > Gammaproteobacteria > Lysobacterales > Lysobacteraceae > Stenotrophomonas > Stenotrophomonas sp. P5_B8. The sequence continues at coordinate 6,218 of NZ_JBFULO010000019.1, forward strand.
GCCGAGCCATGCTCGGCAGMAAYGYTCCTCTTSCGTCRGRCGCCMTGGCATTGMTCGRRGAAGAGCAGCCGAGCATGGCTCGGCTCTACCGCGCGGTGGTGGCCGGTGCGTTTTCCACCCACTGTTTGAACACCGTGTCGATCTGCGCGTCTTTGACCTTCTTGCCGTCCTGGATGTCCTGCGCCTGGGTGAACAGCGGCATGATCATCGCCATCCCGTCCAGCGTGGTCTTCAGGTGCACGCCCGGGGCCTGGCCGAGGAAACCGTCCCAACGCTGGCGCACCTTGGCCCAGTAGCCCGACGTTGCCGCCCAGTAGTCGTAGGCGGGCTTGAAATCGACCTCGGTGGTTTTGTTGTAGTCATTGAAACCGAACTCGCGCGCGATCTCCTGCTGGCTGCCGTCGGCGCCGCGCAGGATCTTGGTGTTGAACTGTTCGTGGGTCCAGCCATTGGGCGTCAACGTGTGCCGGTTGACCACGGCCAGCGCGTTGTAGTCGCTGCGGCGGGTGTACTCGCGGCGCGGCAGCGGACGCCAGCTGAGGTCGCTGGTCCAGGTTGCCACGTTGTTGCGGTAGTCCCACTTGCCTGTGCCGCAGTAACGCGGCGCATCACTGACTTCGTACACGCACTGCGTCCATGCACCGGCGTTGACCGCCGCCGGAATGGCGCGTACCTGCCAGGTCTGGTCGGCACTGAACTCGAAACGGTTCGGTGCTTCGTACACCCAATCCTGCCGCCAGTGCTTGGTGACGTGGCCGCTCTTGGGGTCTACCAGCAGGTGCTGCAGCACGACCCGCTTCGGCGTGTCCTCGACCACGATCACCACCTCGTTGCCGCCGCTGCGAACGGCCGGCGCGCGCTCGTAGCCCGGCTTGAGCAGCACGGTTTCATCGAAGGCGAAGTCGACCACGTATTCGCCCTTCATCGCCACAATGCTGTCGTGGTCGCGCTGCACATCGGAGGGCTGGGCGTGGACGACGCCGCTGCTGGCAAGCAGCAGCCACGCACTGGCTGTCTGGAGTTTCATCTCAAGGTTTCCTTCAGGAGGTGGCAAGACGTTCGGCCATCGGTGGCCGGAGGCGGTCCTTCTTCGTTCGGTTACAGCCGGACCAGGGGCATGGCGCTGCCGTGCTCGCGCAGCGGTGGCACGCGTGCTGCCGAGGCGCAGCAACACGCGTCGATCCACAGCTCGCCATCGGCGCCTTCCACGTGGGCGATGCGCCGCGCGGCGGTGGCGCCCAGCGACGACAGCGAGGCCAGGCTGGCCGACAGGCCCTGGCCGTCGCCGACGTGCAGGCGCAAGGCGCACATCCGCCACGGCTCGCCGCCCAAGCGCGTAGCCAGGCGACGCCACAGGCGCTCGGCAACGCCGCCGTCATTGACCGGCTCCGGTCGCGCCGGGAACGCCGACACCAATCGATCCCAGGCCAGGAAGTCGCTGTCCGGCAGCAGGTACAGGCGCCAGCAGCAGCGGCCGCGCGCGTCGGCGAAGCACAGGCTCTCGCGGATGCCCTCGCTGTCCATGCCTTGGCAGGCGTGCGCGGACACCGCGTGCTTCCAGCCACCCAGCTCGCTGCTGTCCGGGCGGTACAGGCACAGCACGGTGCCCAGCGACGCCAGCTGTCGCGCGGTGGGAAGGCGGCCGGGATGCAGCGCCCGGTCGGTCGATCGCATGGCGGACAGGGCGCGGCTCATAGGGCTACCAGCTCACGGAGATATTGGCCGACACGGTGCGGCCGGGGTTGGTGAAGCGGTCGATCACGGTGCTGTTGGTGGCCAGCGCCGAGGTGATCGCCGAGTAGTCGATGTAGCGGCGGTCGCCGAGGTTGAACACGCCCACGTTGAGTTTGGCCCCGGCGGCGAACGCCCAGTGCGCCATCAGGTCGAGGACGCCGTAACCGGCCGGCGCGAAGGGCGGACTGGTGCCGGTGGGCGGCGGCAGGCGGTCCTTGCGCTTGGCGAAGGTGCCGGCCAGTTCCACGCCCCAGGTAGCGCGGTCAAAGGCGATGCCGACGGTGCCACGCAGCGGATCGATCGATTCCAGCGGCACGTCTTCGGTCTTGTTCTGGCCGCGTGACCACGCCACCGCGCTGTTCAACGACCAGCCTTCCAGCGCGCTGGTGAGCTTGCCGATGTCGACGCCGGCCTTCAGCTCGGCACCGTAGATCTGCGCATCGGCCACGTTCTGCGACTGGAACACGATCAGGCCCTGGCGGTTGACACCCACCTGGCGCTGGGACTCGATGAAGTCCTTGTAGTCGTTGTAGTAGCCGCTGACGCTGACGTATGCCGCCGTATTGACGAAGCGCACGCCCAGTTCAAGGCCATCGCTGGTTTCCGGCTTCAGGTCGGGGTTGGGGATGGCGGTGTAGCCGAACATCACATTGGTGAAACCCAGGTTGACGTCGTTGTACGGCGGCGAGCGGAACCCATGCGCGTAGCCGGCAAACAGCGACCACTGGTCAGCCAAGCGCCACACCATGCCCAGCTTCGGCGACACGCTGGTCTTGGTCAGGTCGGACACGGCCACGCCGGGATTGTCGGTGCCGAAGATGCCGTCCACGTCCGGGCGCAGTTCGTAGTGGTCCACGCGCACGCCCGGTACCAGCGAGACGCGGCCGTCGGCGAAACGCATTTCATCCTGCACGTACAGGCCCAGCTCGGTGGTTTTGCTGATCGGGAAATCGCGGACCGGGAAGGTGTCAGGCAGGATCGTCCTGCTGACCGTGCCGTTGGCCGATACCTGGTAGCCGTCGCGCTTCTGCTGGGTGTCGGTCCAGGTGCCTTCGAAGCCGTAGGTCAGGTCGTGCTCGACCGTGCCGGTCTGCAGGCCCTTGTGCAACACCGCCTGCAGGCCGTACACGCGCTGGTCGAAATTGAACGTGCGATCGCGCAGGCTGGCGTTCGCACCGCGGCCACGATTCTCGATCGTGCGCTGGGTGGTCTCGCTGTCCTGGCGATAGACCTGCCAGGACAGGTCGTCCGCGAAGGCCTGGCCGAGGTTGTCCATTTCATGGGCGAACGACACGCGGGCGCGGGTCTGGTGGTCGTGCGCCTTCATCGCGGTGGTGGTGGTGGCCGACGGCGGCGCGCCCGTGGCCGGGGCGACGGACGACAGCACGTTGGTGTCCACGCTGTCTTCGTTCCCTTCCACGGTCAGCGTGAAGCGCTGGTCCTCGCTGGGCGCGAACACCAGCTTGCCGAGCAGGCTGCGGCCATCGCGGTCCTGCGGGTTGGCGGCGGTGCGGGTGCTGTTGTCGCTGCGCACGTCGCCCTTGCTGTCGGTTTCCTGGCCCTGGCGATGGTTGACGTTGACCATGCCGCTCCAGCGGTCGCCGCCGAAGGCGGTGGTGACCCCGCCGTACAAGCCCTTCCACTGGCCGTCGTAGCCGAACTTCAGGCCGACGTAACTGTCCTTGCCGTCCTTGAGGTAATCGGCCGGGTCCTTGGTGACGAAAGCGACCACGCCGCCGAGCGCGTCAGAACCATACAGCGCGCTGGCCGGACCGCGCACGATCTCGACCCGCTTGAGCGTTTCCAGATCGGTGAAGTCGCGGTTGGCATCGGAGAAGCTGCCGATGGCGAACGCCTTGGGCAGGGCGATGCCGTCGGTCTGGATCAGCACGCGGTTGCCGTCCAGGCCGCGGATGCGGAAGCCGCCCAGCCCGAAGCGAGCCGGGCTGCTGGTCACCGAAATACCTGGCTCGTAGCGCACCAGATCCTTGATGTCGCGGACCAGGTGGTCGTCGAGCTGCTCGCGGTCGATCACATCGACCGTGGCGGCCACATCGCTCAGCGCACGCTCGGTGCGCGTGGCGGTGACCTGCACACGGTCGAACTCACGCGCGTCGGGCGCGGCATCGGCAGCGGCGGATGCAGCGGCATTGGCGGCCATCGGCAACGCCAGCCACAGGGCGGCGCTCAGGGCATTGGGGCGGATCTTCATGGATGGGCGGGAATCGGCTGGACGCGGAAGGAGACCCCCGACCGACGCCGGCGACCGAGGCCGCAGGCGAAACGTCGAGGGGGAGAGAGCGGTGGGCAACGGCAGGCCCGGGGGGAGGAGCGGGCCTGCCTGGACAAGCACCGGAAGCGCAGGCGGCCGGTGGGGCAGCCAACAGTCGGCCAGCGGCGGGCGCTACTTGGTCAGAATGAGCTTGTCGTTGCTGGTATGGCGAAGGCGATAGAAGCGGTCGCCGTGCTGGATCAGGATTTCGCGGCGGCCCTTGAGCAGGGCTTCGCTGTCGATCACTTCTTCGGGCGGGACCACGCGGACCGGACGGTCGCGGAGGGTCAGCGTTTCGGGGCGCAGCAGTACAGCAGCTTGAGTGTTCATCGTCTGGACTCGTGCGAGGGACGAGTTAAATGATAATGATTCTCAGTTGACAATCAACAACCATTCTCAACTTCATTGATGGAATTGATGATTGATTTCTCAATTTCGATTGACCTCATCAATCAAAGGCGCCCAAGAAGCGCCCGCCGCCCGGTAGAGCCGAGCCATGCTCGGCTGCATTCCTGGTAGATCCCGCAGCCCGGCAGCTTCCTGGGGGGCCCAGCCGAGCATGGCTCGGCTCTACCTTGTCCCCCGCGCGCGTGTACGCGCCGGTCAGGCAAAAATCGCGTCGACCTGCTGCCACGTCGCGTCATCGACCTGCTCAAGAACGGCCAGCGCCCCCAGGTTCTCTTCCAGCTGCCCCACCCGGCTGGCGCCGAGGATCACACTGGAGACGTTGGGGTTGCGCAGGCACCAGGCGATGGCCAGCTGCGCCGGCGACAGGCCCAGGCTGGCGGCCAGCGCGGTGTAGCGTCGCACCCGGTCCAGGCGGCTGCCGGCAGCATCGCCGAGCACCTGCTCCTTGAGCCAGGCCAGCTGGCCCTGGCCCAGCCGCGACTGCGCGTCCACGCCGTCGTTGTACTTGCCGGTCAGCAGGCCCGAGGCCAGCGGCGACCAGATCGTGGTGCCCAGCCCCGGGTCGGCGTACAGCGGCACATATTCCTGCTCCACGCGCTCGCGGTGCAGCAGGTTGTACTGCGGCTGCTCCATCGAGGGCAGGTGCAGGTGGTGGGCACGGGCGATGGCCACCGCTTCCTGGATCTGTGCGGCCGACCATTCCGAGGTGCCCCAGTACAGCACCTTGCCCTGGCGGATCAGGGTGTCCATCGCCAGCACGGTCTCGGCGATGGGGGTGTCCGGATCCGGGCGGTGGCAGTAGTACAGGTCCAGGTAATCCACCCGCAGGCGCTTGAGCGCGGCATGGCAGGCGTCGGTGACGTGCTTGCGCGACAACCCGTGCTGGGTCGGCCCCGGGTTATCGACCGCCCCGAAGAACACCTTGCTGGACACGCAGAAACCGTCGCGCGGCAGGCGCAGGTCGGCGATCACATCGCCCATTACCTGCTCGGCGCGGCCGCGGGCGTAGCCCTCGGCATTGTCGAAGAAGTTGATTCCGTGGTCCCAGGCGCTGGCGATCAGGTTGCGGGCCTCATCGCGGCCGATCTGGTCGCCAAAGGTGACCCAGGCCCCGAAGGACAGGGCCGACACCTTCAGGCCGGTGGAACCAAGACGCCGGTATTGCATGGAATTCTCCTCTGCTGCAGGCCCGCATCCGGGCCGGAACGATGGCCCTCAGTGTAGCCGCCGGGGCGTGCAAACCCTTATGGATACTTGCCCGATCACGGCCGATCGGCCCGTGGACGCCGCTTTTCCTTGCTCCGCCCCTGCCACCGCTATAGGCTTCCCGTTTTTCGCCGCACCCCCAAGGGAAGTCTCATGGTCGAAGGTTTGGGCAGGATTGGCTTCGGCCTGTTCGGGTTGGCAGTGCTTATCGGCATCGCCTGGCTGTTCTCGAACAACAAGCGCGCCGTTGACTGGCGTCTGGTGGTGACCGGTATCACGCTGCAGATCGCTTTTGCGGCGGTGGTGCTGCTGGTGCCCGGTGGCCGCGACGTGTTCGATGCGCTGGGCAAGGGCTTCGTCAAGATCCTCAGCTTCGTCAATGAAGGCTCCGGCTTCATCTTCGGCAGCCTGATGAACACCGAACAGTTCGGTTTCATCTTCGCCTTCCAGGTGCTGCCGACGATCATCTTCTTCTCGGCGCTGATGGGGGTGATGTACCACCTCAATGTCATGCAGGCGATCGTGCGCGGCATGGCCTGGGCGATCACCAAGATCATGCGCGTATCCGGTGCAGAAACCACCAGCGTCTGCGCCAGCGTCTTCATCGGCCAGACCGAGGCGCCGCTGACGGTGCGTCCGTACATCGCCAAGATGACCCAGTCCGAACTGATCACGATGATGATCGGCGGCATGGCGCACATCGCCGGTGGCGTGCTGGCCGCCTACGTGGGCATGCTCGGCGGCAACGATCCGGTGCAGCAGGCCTTCTACGCCAAGCATCTGCTGGCTGCCAGCATCATGGCCGCCCCGGCGACCCTGGTGGTAGCCAAGCTGCTGGTGCCCGAAACCGGCACGCCGCTGACCCGTGGCACGGTCAAGATGGACGTGGAGAAGACCTCCAGCAACATCATCGACGCGGCGGCGGCCGGTGCCGGTGACGGCCTCAAGCTGGCGCTGAACATCGGTGCGATGCTGCTGGCCTTCATCGCCCTGATCGCCCTGCTCAACGCGCCACTGACCTGGCTGGGTGAAATCAGCGGCCTGCAGGCCATGATCGGTCGCCCGACCGACCTGTCGACCCTCTTCGGCTACGTGCTTGCCCCGATCGCCTGGGTGATCGGTACGCCGTGGGCCGATGCCACCACCGTGGGTTCGCTGATCGGCCAGAAGGTGGTCATCAACGAATTCGTGGCGTACTCGGAGCTGTCCAAAATCGTGAACGGCCAGGTGCCGGGCGTGAGCCTGTCTTCCGAGGGTCGCCTGATCGCCACCTACGCGCTGTGCGGTTTTGCCAACTTCAGCTCCATCGCGATCCAGATCGGTGGTATTGGTGGCCTGGCCCCCGAGCGTCGCCACGATCTGGCCAAGTTCGGCCTGCGTGCGGTGCTCGGCGGTACCATTGCCACCTTCATGACGGCGACCATCGCCGGCGTGCTGACGCATTTCAGCTGATATCCGCTTCCTGAGAAACAGTCTTTATGAGTAACACTGTCGTCGTTGTCGGTTCTTTCAATGTGGACCATGTCTGGCGTTGCGAATCGCTCCCGGCCCCGGGCGCGACCATCGCCGGGCGCTACAGCACCGGTCCCGGCGGCAAGGGCTTCAACCAGGCCGTGGCGGCACGCCGCGCGGGTGCGTCGACCACCTTCCTGTGCGCCCTGGGCGATGACGCCGGCGGCGCGATGGCGCGTGGCCTGGCCGAGCAGGACGGCTTCGACCTGACCGCCGAGGCCAGCAGCGAGCCGACCGGCACCGGCGGCATCTATGTGGACGCGCGCGGCCGCAACACCATCGTGATCGGCCCCGGCGCCAACGCCGCGCTGAGCCTGGACTTCGTGCAGGCCCAGCGCGCGCTGCTGGGCGGTGCCAAGGTGGTGCTGGCGCAGCTGGAATCGCCGGTGGAAACCATTGAGGCGGCGCTGGCCATCGCCCGCGAGGCCGGTGTCACCACCGTGCTCAACGCGGCCCCGGCCGACGCTCCGTCCAGCATCGGCCTGCTCAAGCTGGCCGACGTGCTGACCCCCAATGAAACCGAGTTCGCCGCCCTGCTCGGCCGCCACGTCGGCGAGCGCGTGGATGCCAACGATGTGGCCGCCCTCGACGGCGCCAGCCTGCATGCGCTGTGCCGCAAGCTGGTCGGCAATGGCACGGTGGTGGTGACGCTGGGCTCGGTGGGCGTGTTCGTCTCCCACGCAGAAGAAAACCAGCGCGGCGATGCCCAGCCGTACTACCGCGTCGGCGCTGAACAGGTGCAGGTGCTCGATACCACCGGTGCCGGCGATGCCTTCAACGGTGCCCTGTGCGCGTCCATCGCGCAGGACCCGGACGCGGCCTTCATCCGCCACGTGCGCTTTGCCAACCAGTTCGCCGGTCGCTCCACCGAGAAGGAAGGCGCCGCCGTGGCGATGCCGCACTTCACCCCCAAGGACGCTGCAACGGCCTGACCGGCTCGCGCTGCGCGGTAACGATCAAGCCGGCGCCCAGCGCCGGCTTTTTCATGTGCGCCCCGGCGTCGCAGGCCACCGGCGCTGCGGCCGGAAACTGCCAGCGGATGGCCGCTACCGGCATTGCCCCGGTGCCGCCGCCGCTCGACCATGGGTGCCCCGCTCACGGACGACGCACGACATGATCCAGACCCCTGCCTGGATGCTGCTGGCCGCCGCCGGCACCGCCTATGCCTGGGCCACCCTGTAATGCCGGCCCGGCAACCCACCACCATCGCCGCGCGCTGGGGGCGGGGGAAGCAATCGTCAAGCATATGCTCATGACCTGAGCGCATCAGTCCCYTCCGGATCGGCCTGAACACGCCTCCGGATCTCCGGCATTTGCCCGGTTGCCGGCCAGCGGCCGGCACTACAATGCGCACATGCAGATTGGTCCCTACAACATCCAGCCCAACGTGGTGCTGGCGCCGATGGCCGGTGTCACCGACAAGCCGTTCCGCCTGCTGTGCAAACGGCTGGGCGCGGGCCTGGCTGCCTCGGAGATGACCATTTCCGACCCGCGCTTCTGGAACACCCGCAAGTCGATCCACCGCATGGACCATGCCGGTGAGCCGGACCCGATCAGCGTGCAGATCGCCGGCACCGAACCACAGCAACTGGCCGAGGCGGCGCGCTACAACGTCGACCACGGCGCCCAGATCATCGACATCAACATGGGGTGCCCGGCCAAGAAGGTCTGCAATGCCTGGGCTGGCTCGGCACTGATGCGTGATGAAGACCTGGTCGCGCGCATCCTTGCCGCCGTGGTGCAGGCGGTGGATGTGCCGGTCACGCTGAAGATCCGTACCGGCTGGGACTGCGACCATCGCAACGGCCCGCGCATCGCGCATATCGCCGAAGACAGCGGCATCGCCGCGCTGGCCGTGCACGGGCGCACCCGCGACCAGCATTACACCGGCAGCGCCGAGTACGAGACCATCGGCGCGATCAAGGCCGCCCTGCGCATCCCGGTGATCGCCAACGGCGACATCGACTCGCCGCAGAAGGCCGCGCACGTGTTGGCGGCGACCGGGGTGGATGCGGTGATGATCGGCCGCRCCGCGCAGGGCCGCCCGTGGATCTTCCGCGAGGTGGCGCACTACCTGGCCACCGGCGAACTGCTCGCCCCGCCCTCGCTCATCGAGGTGCGCGACCTGCTGCTCGGCCACCTGCAGGCGCTGCACGACTTCTACGGCGAACCCCAGGGCGTGCGCATCGCGCGCAAGCACCTGGGCTGGTACGCCAAGGACCGACCGGAAAACGCCGCCTTCCGTGCGGTGGTCAACCGCGCCGACGATCCCGCCAGCCAGATCGCCCTCACCACCGATTACTTCAACGCCCTCGCCGCCGGCGTTCCGTTGTCCTCCGCCGCCTGAGCCTGCCCCCATGACCCCGCCGATCGCCGCCCCGACCTATCTGCACGGCTTCTCCAGCACCGAGCAGCAACGCCTGATGACCCAGGCCCGCCTGTTCGAATCGAGCATCTTCAGCGGCATCGACTACAGCGGCGCGCAGCGCCTGCTGGAGGTGGGCAGCGGCGTCGGCGCGCAGACCGAGATCCTGCTGCGCCGCTTCCCCGAACTGCACGTCACCGGCGTGGACCTGAGCGAGTCGCAGCTGGCCACCGCCCGCGGCAACCTGGAAAAAACGCCCTGGTGCAGCGAGCGCTACACCCTGCTGCAGGCCGACGCCGGCAACCTGCCGTTCGGTGCGCGCGAGTTCGATTCGGCGTTCCTGTGCTGGGTGCTGGAACACGTGCCGTCACCGGCGCGCGTGCTCAGCGAGGTACGCCGCGTGCTGGCCCCGGGCTCGCCCGTGTACATCACCGAGGTGATGAACGCCTCCTTCCTGCTCGACCCGTATTCGCCGCACATCTGGCGCTACTGGATGGCCTTCAACGATTTCCAGTACGACCATGGTGGCGATCCGTTCGTCGGCGCCAAGCTCGGCAATCTGCTGCTGGCCGGTGGCTTCCGCGACGTGCATACCGAGATCAAGACCATCCACCTGGACAACCGCGAGCCGGCCCGGCGCAAGACCATGATCGCGTTCTGGGAACAGCTGCTGCTCTCCGCTGCCGATGCACTGCTGGACGCGGGCCTGGTCGACCAGGACACCGTGGCGGGCATGCGTCGCGAGTTCAGCCTGGTGCAAAACGATCCGAACGCGGTGTTCTTCTTCTCGTTCGTGCAGGCACGTGCCACGGTGTATTGAGTCCCGCCCCCGATCGGCAGTTGATCGGGCCGGGTACGGCACCTGCGTTGCTGCGCAGCGCGAGGAGAGCAGTCAGCGCGTCGACCCCGGCATGGCGTCCGCGCTGGCCGGATCGACGGTGCCGGGTGCGGTCCAGATGCGTTGCCACAGGCCGGCGAACCGGCGTTTGAGCTGCGCCTTGCCCTCCTCGCTTTCATAGACGGGGCGCAACTGCCTGACAGGGATCGCCGACCAGCCGTCACCGTCTGCACGAGCCACGGCAAAGGTGAAGGTGTAATCGGGCTCCAGTCCCATGCGCAGGTCGCTCACCTGCAGCTGGCCATCGACCACCCGGGCACGCATGAAGCCGCGATTGAACCAGTTCAACCGTGCCACGGCCGGAAGGCCGGCAACCTCGGCCTGGCGCAGCGCCTGCACGTTGGAGGGATAGCCCTTGAAGGTCATGGGACCCCGGTCGGCCACCAGCGAACGCTCGCCGATCACATAGCCGCTGGGGGTCATGGCCACCACCTGCCACAACAGCGTATTGAACGGCGTGGCCGCCGAAAAGCGCGGCGCATCGCCCAGGCCCATCGCGGTCAGTGCGCGATCGGCCTCGCGTTCGACGGTGTACTTGGCCAGCAGCGACCCGCCGAGGTAGCCACTGCTCAGGACCAGCCCGGCGACCAGCGCCTTCTGTGCGATCGGGCGGCTGCGCGCGAACCACGCCACCGCGCAGCCGATCAACAGCCACACGGTATACAGCGGATCGATGATGAACACGCTGGACCACATCGTCGGATGCGGGGTGAACGGCCACCACAGCTGAGTACCGTAGACGGTGAACGCATCCAGCAGGGGGTGGGTGACCAAGGCCAGCAGGATCGCCCAGAACCAGCGTCCGGGCGCCTGCGCGACCCGACCATGGCCGAAGCGTTTGAACAGCCACCAGATCAGCGCGGCCACCCACGGCAGCACCAACAGCGAGTGACTGTAGCTGCGGTGTTCGGTCATCAGCGCCACCGGGTCGGCGGTGGTGAAGCCGAGCAGCAGGGCATCCAGGTCGGGCAGCGTGCCGAGCGCGGCACCGGCCAGCAGGGCAGCGCGGCGGTGGCCGGCGGGGGCGATGACGGCGGCGACCGCGCCGCCCAATACGATCTGGGTAAAGGAGTCCATCGGCCGATGCTAGCAGCCGGGCCGACCCATGCGGAGCGGTCAGGCCACCTCGGGCAGCCGCGTTGCAGCGGGCAGCTGCGCCAGCGTGTGACCGGTATGGTCCAGCAGCCGCAGGCTGCCGTCGGGGTCCTCGGCCAGCGCAGTGAGGCTTTCCACCCAGTCGCCGTCGTTGGCGTAAACCAACCCGTCGCGCTCGACCAGCGCCGCACGATGGATATGCCCGCAGACAATGCCGTCCAGTCCGCGGCGGCGCACATCGTCCAGCCCGGCCTGCACGAAGCGCTCGATGTACCGCTCGGCCGCGCTGCTGCGCTTCTTGAGGAATTCGGACAACGACCAGTAGCGCCACCCGAGCCGTCGGCGCACGGCATTGAGCAGGTGGTTGCCAGTGAGAATGCGGTAATAGAGCCAGTCGCCGAATTGCTCCTGCAGGCCACCAAAGTGGGTGACGCCGTCGTAGTCGTCACCGTGGGCCACCAACAGCCGGCGGCCATCGGCGGTGACGTGGATGGCACGTCGGCGCACCTGCATGGCCGGCAGCATCAACCCGCAGACCTTGCGCAGCGATGCATCATGGTTGCCAGGGATGTAGATGATTTCGGTCCCCGCAGCGCGCAGCGCGTGCAGCGCCTGGATCACCTCGCCGTGGGCCGGTCGCCAGGTAGCTCGGCGATGCGCTATCCACCACAGGTCGATGATGTCGCCTACCAGGTACAGGCGCGCGCAGCGCAGGCCGGCCAGGAACCGCGCCAGCTCGGCGGCATGGCAGTGCCGCGACCCCAGGTGGACATCGGAGAGGAATACCGCGCGGCGATGCGGCGCCAGCCGCGCCACCGCGCTCCTGCCAACGTTCGCGTCGCACTGCGTCTGCTGCTGCATGGCGTGCTCCCCCCAGGCCCGGCGGCCGGATGCGCCGAAGCCTGCGCCTGTCCCACTGCAGGCCGATGGCGGTTTGACGACAGCGGGATGACCGGCCCTGCTGTCGCGCAGCGCAGCCGCGGCGAGGGTCCACTGTCACGCAGGTGGAACACTGGGCGGTGACGCTGGACCCCAATACCGTCACAACGGGCCCTGCGACGGGCACACGGGCTTAACCTGGGACAACCTGTGCTGACGCACAATGCAACGGCGCGGGTTGCCGTGTATCATTCGCGCCCATCTTTCCATCCGAATCAAAGGATATTACGCCTGATGTCCAGCTACCTGTTCACCTCCGAATCGGTCTCCGAAGGCCATCCGGACAAGATTGCCGACCAGATCTCCGATGCGGTGCTGGACGCGATCCTGTCCCAGGACCCGCGGGGCCGCGTGGCCTGCGAGACCATGGTCAAGACCGGCGTGGCGATCGTGGCCGGTGAAATCACCACCAGCGCCTGGATCGACCTGGAAGCCTTGACCCGCAAGGTGATCCTGGACATCGGCTATGACAGCTCCGACGTCGGCTTCGACGGCGCGACCTGCGGCGTGCTGAACCTGATCGGCAAGCAGTCCCCGCACATCGCCCAGGGCGTTGACCGCAAGAAGCCCGAAGAAATGGGCGCTGGCGACCAGGGCCTGATGTTCGGCTATGCCACCAACGAGACCGACAGCTACATGCCGGCCGCGATCCATCTGGCGCACCGCCTGGTCGAGCAGCAGGCCAAGGTCCGCAAGAAGAAGAACTCGCCGCTGTCCTGGCTGCGCCCGGATGCCAAGAGCCAGGTCACCCTGCGCTATGAAAACGGCGTGGTCTCGGCCATCGACGCGGTGGTGCTGTCCACCCAGCACGCCCCGGGCGTGAAGCAGAAGGACCTGATCGAGGCCGTCCGCGAAGAGATCATCAAGCCGGTGCTGCCGGCCAAGTGGCTGCACAAGGGCACCAAGTTCCACATCAACCCGACCGGCAAGTTCGAGATCGGTGGCCCGGTGGGCGACTGCGGCCTGACCGGCCGCAAGATCATCGTCGACACCTACGGCGGCTGGGCCCGTCACGGTGGCGGCGCGTTCTCGGGCAAGGATCCGTCCAAGGTCGACCGTTCGGCCGCTTACGCTGCCCGCTACGTCGCCAAGAACGTCGTGGCCGCCGGCCTGGCCGACCGCTGCGAAGTGCAGGTCTCCTACGCCATCGGCGTGGCCGAGCCGACCTCGATCTCGGTCACCACCTTCGGCACCGGCAAGATCAGCGATGACAAGATCGAAAAGCTGATCCGCAAGCATTTCGACCTGCGCCCGTACGGCATCATCAAGATGCTGGACCTGATCCACCCGATGTACCAGCAGACCGCCGCCTACGGTCACTTCGGCCGCAAGCCGAAGGACTTCAGCTACCTCAACGCTGCCGGCGAAACCGTCAACGCGACCGCCTTCTCCTGGGAGAAGACCGACCGCGCCGCCGCTCTGCGTGCAGATGCGAAGTTGAAATAATCAATCGGTAGAGCCGACCGTTGGTCGGCTGCCTTTGATCGAAATAAACGACGGGCCGCGAAAGCGGCCCGTCGTCGTTTGGGCACCCCGCCCAGCCGACCAACGGTCGGCTCTACCGGGCGGGCAACCGGCGCTACACTGCCGCCATGCCCGAATTCAAATCCAACCAGCTGTCCATGACCGTGCTGATGTCGCCGGAGATGGCCAATTTCTCCGGCAAGGTCCACGGGGGCGCGGTGCTGCGCCTGCTGGACCAGGTCGCCTATGCCTGCGCCAGCCGTTATGCCGGGCGCTACGTGGTCACCCTGTCGGTGGACCAGGTGATGTTCCGCCAGCCGATCGCGGTCGGCGAGCTGGTCACCTTCCTGGCCTCGGTCAATTACACCGGTACGTCCTCGATGGAAATCGGGGTCAAGGTGGTCGCCGAGGACATCCTCAAGCGCAGCGTGCGCCATGCCAACAGCTGCTTTTTCACCATGGTGGCGGTGGACGAGGACGGCAAGCCCACGCCCGTGCCGCCGCTGCAGATGGAAACCAGCGACGAACGCCGCCGGCACGCGGCCGCATTGATCCGCCGCCAGCTGCGCGAGGAAATGGAGCAGCGCCACCTGGAGCTGCTGGCGTCCAACCCGCCGTCCCCGGAGTAACCCGGTTGTGCCGTCCCTTGGCCGGCGCTGCACGATGCTGGAATCACTTGGGCAATCCATGGCACACGCGCATTGCAACATCGTGCGCTTACCCAGCGATGGAGGAAGCCGGCCAACGGCCGGCACTACCGGTGACCGACCACAGACCCAGGGTGGGAATCACCCGGTGTTCTGTACCCCCTGCGATACGCCGTTGACGCACGCCACCAGCGCGCGCAGCACGTCGTCATCTTCGCCCCCGCTCTCGCGCCAGCGCCGCAACAGGTCCACCTGCAGCACGCTGATCGGATCGATGTAGGGATTGCGCAGCCGGATCGAGAGCGCCAGCCGCTGGTCGTGCTGCAGCAGTTCGTCCTGCCCGGTCAGCGCCAGGATCTGCGTGGCGGTCAGGTCCAGCTCGCGCTGGATCTGCGGGAAGAACGTGTCATGCAGCCCACCCGACAAGCGCGAGAACTGCTCGGCGATGGTGAGATCGCCCTTGGACAGGACCATCGCGATGTCGTCCAGGAAGGTGCTGAAGAACGGCCAGTCGCGCGCCATCTCCTTCAGCGTCGCGGCGTGCCCGGCCTCGATCGCGGCCTGCAGTCCACTGCCCACGCCGTACCAGCCGGGGATCACCGCGCGCGCCTGGCTCCAGGCGAACACCCACGGAATGGCACGCAGGTTGGACAACGCCGCATCTTCGCCCAGTCGGCGCGAGGGGCGCGAGCCCAGCGTCATCCGCTCGATCACATCGATCGGGGTGGCGTGGCGGAAGTACTGCATGAAGTCTTTCTGCCCGACGAAGGCGCGGTACGCATCCGCACTCTTCTGTGCGATCAGATCCATCACCGGGCGCCACTGTTCCTCGCGCGGCTCCGGTGCGCGCGGGCGCAGGCTGGAGCGCAGCACCGCACCGGTGGACTGCTCCAGCGAGCGCAGCGCCAGCGCGCGGATGCCGTACTTGCGGTGGATCACTTCGCCCTGCTCGGTCACGCGCAGGCGCCCGTCGATGCTGCCGCGCGGCGAGGCATCCACCGCGTGGGTGGTCTTGCCACCGCCGCGGCTGATCGACCCGCCACGGCCATGGAAGAAGGTCAGGCGGATACCGCTCTCGGCCGCCACCTCGAGCAGTTCCACCTGCGCCCGCTGCAGGCCCCAGCGCGAGGCGGCGATGCCGCCATCCTTGCCGCTGTCCGAATAGCCCAGCATCACCATCTGCACATCGCCGCGTGCGGTCAGGTGCGCCCGGTACACGGGGTCGGCAAGCAGGTCGCGCAGGGTATCGGTGCCGCGGCCGAGATCGTCCACGGTTTCAAACAGCGGGGCGATATCCAGCGGCACCGCGCCACCGTCATCCACCAGCCCGCCGCGGCGCGCCAGTGCAAGCACGGCGAGCACGTCGCTGCGATCGTGCGCCATCGAGATGATGTAGCTGCCCAGCGCGTCGGCACCGTGGCGGCGGCGTGCGTCGGCCAGTGCGGCGAACACCGCATCCAGACGCTGCCCGCCCGCTTCGCTGCTGGCCGGCAGGGCCTGCTCGCCGCTGGCGAACGGGGCAAGGCGCGCCGCGCGGGTGACCGCATCGGCGGCGTCCCAGGCGTCCTGTCCGTCGAGCACGCTGGCCAGCGCGCGGCCATGCACGCTGGACTCCTGGCGCACGTCCAGCCGCGCCAGGTGGAAACCGAAGGTACGTACCCGCCACAGCAGGCGGCGCACCGCGAAGCCACCGGCATGGTCGCCCTTGTTGGCATGCAGGCTGGCCAGGATCAGCTCGATGTCCTGCTCGAGTTCCTCCGGGCAGGCGTAGGCGCCGTCGGCATCGTCGAGGGTGGCCTGCACGCGCGCGCGCATGCGGTCGTTGAGCAGGCGGTACGGCATGTCGGCATGCCGCGGGCGCGACCTCACCTGCGGCAGCAGCTGTTCGTAATGCGCGACGCGCGCCTGCAATGCATCGCTGACTGCGATCCGCTCGGTGGACTGGCTGAGCAGGCTGGCCAACTGCAGCAGGTCCTTCTGGTAGCGGCCCAGTACGGCTTGGCGCTGCGCATCGAGCGTGTTGCGGATGGTGCCGGCATCCACGTTCGGGTTGCCGTCCATGTCCCCGCCCACCCACGTGCCGAAGCGCAGCAGCCGTGGCAGCGGCAGGTCCTGCCCGTAGGTATCCAGCAGGGCCTGCTGCAGCGATTCGTACAACACCGGAATCACCCGGTACAGCACCTGCACCAGGTAGAAGCCGACGTGCTCGCGTTCGTCATCCACCGTCGGCCGTACCGGCGAGGAATCGGTGGTCTGCCAGGAGGCAGTGAGGGCCATGCGGAAGCGTGCGGCATCGGCGGCCGCTTCACCGGGCGTGCGCTGGCCGTCGAGGTTGTCGACCAGGCTGGCGACCATCAGCTGCTCTTTTTCCAGCAGCGCGCGGCGTACCGCCTCGGTGGGGTGTGCGGTGAACACCGGCTCGATGTCGATGCGCGGCAACCACTGCGCCAGCTCCTCCAGCGTGACGCCCTGCGCCTTGAGCTTGACCAGCGCGTCCTGCAAGCCATCCGGCTGCGGTGCGGCGGTACCGGCGCGCTGGTAGTCACGGCGGCGGCGGATGCGATGCACGCGCTCGGCGATGTTGACCACCTGGAAATAGGTGCTGAAGGCACGCACCATCGCTTCGGCGCGCGCCGGCGGCAGGCCGGTGAGCGCATCGTTGAGATCGGACAAGGGGGCGTCGCTTTCGCGGCGGGCGATGGCGCGCGTACGCACCTGTTCCACATCATCGAAGAACTGCGTGGACACCTGCTCGGCAAGCAGGTCGCCGACGAGTGCGCCAAGTCGGCGTACGTCGTCGCGCAGGGGAATATCGGGAGTGGCAAACACGATGCTGCTACGGTACTCGTTCATCTGCGACGCACTGGCCTCGGGAACGGAATCCACTCAAGCCTAACCCACAACGGAGTCAATGCTGCGTCGCGCAAATAGTTACATCTGGTAGTGCCGGCCGCTGGCCGGCTCCACGCAGTGTTGGACATCACGTCAGCGCTGCTTCTTGATCGGCTTGCCCGGACCGACGGTCTGTTCCAGCCAGCGCTCGCTCTCGGCCAGCATGGTCATGATCGATTCGCGTGCGCGGTAGGCGTGCGATTCGTTGGGCAGCATCACCAGCCGCGCGGTCCCGCCCAGGCCCTTGACCGCGGCGAACATGCGCTCGCTCTGGATCGGGAAGGTGCCGGAGTTGTTGTCGTCCACGCCGTGGATGAAGAGGATCGGGTCCTTGATCTTGTCGGCGTAGTTGAACGGCGCCATCTTCTGGTAGACGTCCTGCGCCTGCCAGTAATTGCGTTCCTCGGCCTGGAAACCGAACGGAGTGAGCGTGCGGTTGTAGGCGCCGCTGCGGGCAATGCCCGCCTTGAACAGGCGGGTATGCGCGAGCAGGTTGGCGGTCATGAACGCACCGTAGGAATGGCCGCCGATGGCGATGTGCTCGCGGTCGGTCACGCCCCGCCGCACCACTTCATCCACCGCCGCCTCGGCGTTGGCGATCAGCTGCGGCAGGTAGGTGTCGTTGGGCTCCTTGTCGCCTTCGCCGATGATCGGCATCGACGGGCTGACCAGCACCGCATAGCCCTTGGCCAGGAACGCCTGCGGGCCCCAGTAACTGATCGCGTTGAAGCGGTACGGCGAATCGGTGACCTGGCTGGCCGCGGCAGCGGTCTTGAACTCGCCCGGGTAGGCCCACATCAGCAGCGGCAGCGGGCCGTCCTTCTTCGCGTTGTAGCCCGGCGGCAGCATCAGCGTGGCGGTCAGGTCGACGCCGTCGTTGCGCTTGTAGCGGATCTGCTCCTTGCTCACCCCACGCAGCTGCGGCAGCGGGTGTTCGAAGCGGGTCAGCGCCCTCGGCGCGGTGTTGGCATCGGCCAGCGACTGCACGTAGAAGTTGGACGGCTCGTCGGGCGACTCGCGGGTCAGCAGCAGGGAGGTGCCTTCCTGGTCGAGCAGCGCCTGCGGCACCRCGTAGCCCGGGGCCTGCGAGTGGAACAGGCGCGTGGTCTGCTTGCTGGTGAGGTCGAGGCGATCCACGAACGGACGGTCGCCTTCGGGCGAGGCACCCTGCCCATACAGGAAGATGCTGCGGCCATCGGCGGTGATCTGCAGGCGCGAGCGACCGTTGACGTCGCGCACCATGCCCGGCTTGCCTGGATCGCTGTAGCGGTCCTGCGAGGAGCGCGAGGACAGCAGCTCCGGCGCAACGTCGGGCTGGTCCGGGGCGATCCGCCACTGCTTCACTTCGCGGTTCTTCCACCACGATTCGTTGAGCAGGGCCAGGTCGCCACGCCCCCACTGGATGCCGGCGTAGCGGCTGCCCAGCTGGGCCAGGGTCACCGGCGGTGTCTCGAACGGTGCCGACTGCATCATCACCGCATCGCGCACCCTGGCCTCGCGGTTGGGGTCACCGCCGTCCTGCGCTTCGGCCCAGACCAGCGTCGCCGGGGCGTCGGCRCGCCAGCCGATGTCGCGCACGCCGGTGGGCACCGCGTCGTTGCCGGTCGGCAGGCCTTCCACCAGCGGCAGCGTGCTGACCGTGTGCTCAAGCTTGCCATCGGCGGCGGACAGCACTTCGATACGGCGCGGGAAGTCGTCGGCCGGCACCAGGTAGGAATACGGACGCAGCACGCGCTCGGCCAGCATATGGCGGCCATCGGGCGAGACGCTCACGTCCAGGTAGACGCCGGCGGTGGACAGCGGCGTGGCCACCCCGTTGAGGGCGATCCGCGCCGGCTGCGCGCTGGCGTAGTAATCGAACAGGCGCGCATCGGCTTCGTTCTTGAGCAGGTCCTGGTAGGTGCGGATCGAGCGGACCCCGGCATCGGCCTCGGTCTGCTGGATCGCCGGACCGGCCGGGATGCCCCCGGCCGCTGGCGCCGGGCCCTGGCCTTTGAGCTGCTGCATCACCAGCAGCCCGCGGCTGTTGGGCAGCCAGCTGTAGCCATCGCCGAGGACGGTGTTCAGATCGGCCACCAGCCTGCGCGCGGCGCCGGCGGCGACATCGACGATCCACAGTTCGTTGGCTCCGCTGGCCGCATGCACCTGGTTGAAGGCCAGGTACTGCTGGTCCGGCGACCACGCCAGCGTGGCGATCGACAACGGCTGCGGCAGGCCGGTGATCTGGCGCTCCTTGCCGTCGGCCACGTTCATCAACCACAGCTTGTTGCCGAAGCTGAAACGGCTGAAGGCGTGGGTGGCCGGGTTGATGCGCAGCCCGGCCAGCTTCAGCTCCGGCTGGGCCACCTCGGCGATGGACGGCAGCGAGGGGGTCTGCAGCATCGCGGCGATATCGCGGCGCGGCGACAGGCTCAGGGTCGGTGCACGCGGGGCATCGACCACCGCCTGCAGCGCGGCCGAGGGCAGTTCGTAGCCCTGCTCGCCCTTGGCCGCGACCACCTGCGAGGCGGAGGTCTTGCCAGCCGGTGCCGCCAGTGCCAGCGGCGCAACCGCCAACAGCGCCATGCCCACGAGCAGGCTGCTCCAGCGCGCGCGGCGCCGACGATCATTGCGTGTCATCTTCGATCCCTATGCTGATGCAAACCCCGGACCTTAACAGCCGGGCGCAGATCGCCCCCCTGCCGTTGGTTGGGGGCGGCTGCCGATTCATGCCAATGCAGCGGGCCGCGATATACTGGGCGGCCCTCCACCGAGGGGCGCTGCGACCGTTCCGGACCCTGTCCGGCCGGCCAGGCTCGGTGGCCAGGATTGTTCCAACGGCGCCCGGCGATTGCGAGTTGTGCTGTCATGCGGGTGTCTGGTTGCCGACATCTCGCTTGACGAGCATGACTCGTCACTACCGGAGCTTACGAATGAATGCTGTTGCCAAGACCTTCTCCACCGAAGGTGATTACAAGATTGCCGATATCAAGCTCGCCGACTGGGGCCGCAAGGAACTGGACATCGCCGAGCACGAGATGCCGGGTCTGATGTCGATCCGCCGCAAGCACGCCGCCACCCTGCCGCTGAAGGGCGTGCGCGTGACCGGTTCGCTGCACATGACCATCCAGACCGCCGTGCTGATCGAGACCCTGAAGGACATCGGCGCCGACGTGCGTTGGGCGTCCTGCAACATCTTCTCGACCCAGGACCACGCCGCCGCGGCAATCGCCGCCTCGGGCACCCCCGTGTTCGCCTGGAAGGGCGAGTCGCTGGAGGAGTACTGGGACTGCACCCTGGACGCACTGACCTTCACCCTGCCCGACGGCACCCTGACCGGCCCGGAACTGGTGGTCGATGACGGCGGCGACGTCACCCTGCTGATCCACAAGGGCTACGAGCTGGAAAACGGCAGCGACTGGGTCAACGAAAAAGCCGCCTCGCACGAAGAACAGGTCATCAAGGACCTGCTCAAGCGCGTGGCCAAGGAGCGTCCGGGTTACTGGGCGCGCGTGGTCAAGGACTGGAAGGGCGTCTCCGAAGAGACCACCACCGGCGTGCACCGCCTGTACCAGCTCGCCCAGGCCGGCACCCTGCTGATCCCGGCGATCAACGTCAACGACTCGGTCACCAAGAGCAAGTTCGACAACCTGTACGGCTGCCGCGAGTCGCTGGCCGACGGCCTCAAGCGCGCGATGGACGTGATGCTGGCCGGCAAGGTCGCCGTGGTCTGCGGCTACGGTGACGTGGGCAAGGGCTGCGCCGCCTCGCTGCGTGCCTATGGCGCCCGCGTGGTGGTCACCGAGATCGACCCGATCTGCGCCCTGCAGGCGGCGATGGAAGGCTTCGAGGTCAACACCATCGAATCCACCCTGGGCCGTGCGGACCTGTACGTCACCACCACCGGCAACAAGGACATCATCCGCATCGAGCACCTGAGCGCGATGAAGGACCAGGCCATCGTCTGCAACATCGGCCACTTCGACAATGAAATCCAGGTCGATGCGCTGGTCGGTTTCCCGGGCGTGCAGCACGTCAACATCAAGCCGCAGGTGGACAAGTACGTGTTCCCGAACGGCAACGCGATCTTC
>NZ_JBFULO010000020.1:0-23576 GCF_054049855.1 Stenotrophomonas sp. P5_B8
CCGACCAGCGTCAAAACGCCTGGCTTCTATCTGATTACCGCAAGCCGAGCCCCTTAGCGGCCGGTAGGGTCCTGGGCAAAATAAAGGAGGAGGCCGCAACGCGGCCGGGGGACATTTGCGCCAGGGGCCTACCGGCTGCTAAGGGGCCCTCACGCTCGCGACAGACCCGAGCGGAGACAACATCAGACCCAGATGGCCCCTGGACTACACAGTCACACACGTATCGCCGTGCGCCACTTGCGACTGCCCTTGCAACAAGACGCTCCCTTCAGATGGGAGAAGAACTTTCCAGTCTGCCGGTTGGAGCTATCCATCGGCCTGGCGCGCAGAGCCACGCCAGGCGCGGCTGCGCTCTGTTGCGACATGGTGCCGAGCTGCACGCGGCAACCACGCATGGCGTGGATCCACCCACCTGGGCAACCCTTCATTTCCTGCTGCCCTTGCCGCTACCTCCAAGGACCTCATGCCGCGCTGTTCGTGGCGCACAACCGACGGATCGATACGCATGCAGACGGGCACCAGCGACAGCACTTCCGATACCACCCTCCAGGCCCCGACCGGCGTGAGCCTGCCGCCGGTGGATGTGCTGCTCGACGATCATGGCGCTGGCGATGCGCCCGACGCCGACACCCCCGCACCCGGCGCGATCCGCTACCGGCTGCCGCTGGTGGCCGTGCCGGACAACGTGCTGTTGAAGGCCGCGGTGCAGAAGCTGGTCGAGCAGAAAGCCCAGCTCGACGTGCTGGCACGCAACCCGGCCCTGGCCGGCCTGCTGCCGGCCGACTGGCAGGGCAGCGGCGTGCGCGCGGTGGACCTGCAGGGCTTCGTGCTGTCGGTGCTGCCCTTCCTGCAGAACGCGGCCAAGGCCGAAACCGCACCGGCGCGCCTGCCGCTCAAGCACGTACTGGGCGATGCCGGGCGCTGGGACAGCGGCGACGTGGACGAGCCCAAGTCCCTGGCGTTCTTCCTGGCCAGCGACGACCGCGCCAGTGCCGGGGCCAAGGACCCGGCCGAAGCCTACCTGGTCGCCGCGCTGGGCCTGGCCTGGGCACACGAGGGGCGCACCCGCCCGGGTTTCCTGCGGCAGATGGGCTACGACAGCATGGCGGCGCGCGTGCACCTGCTGCCGTATCCCGAACCGGGCCAGCTGGCCCTGTATGGCGTGGTCGCCAACGGCGTCAGCCAGCTCTGGTGCGTGCTCGACCGGCGCAAGCTGCGGCCGCTGCTGGCGCCGTGGATCAGCGTGCCGGTGTTGACCGCCTACGGCGTGAGCGCGCCGGGCACGTGGCCGACGTCGTTCCCGCCGGTCGAAGAGGTGGCGCAGATGCTGGCCATCGCGCGTACCGGCAAGGGCCCGGTGGAAGTGGACCTGACCCGGGTCGCCGCCAAGGTCCAGCAGGACGCCTCGGCCGAAACGTGGATGCCGGTCAGCCTGCTTCAGGTGGGCACGTGGGCGCCGCGGTGGGGCTACTTCATGGCCACCTTCATCGGCCTGCCCTCGGCGCTGCTGGTGCTGGCCGCGCTGGCCCTGCCCAATGCGATCGAAGCGGCCGTGGTGGCCGCCTCGTTGGCGTTTGCCGGTGGCGCCATCGGCGCGTTGGCCGCGCCGTGGGTGCATGCCCGGCGCAAGCACCTGAGTTGACCCGCAACGCCCCAGCGGCGTCGCTTGCCCTCAGCCCTGGTCCATCTTCTGCAGGCCTTCCCCGGCCAGGCGCAGGATCAGCGTCTCCAGCATCTGTTCCTCCTCTTCGCTGAGCACGGACATCAGCTTGCGGGTGATCTCGATCACCAGCGGGGCGATGGTCTCGTACACCTCGAACCCGGCCGCCGACAGCGCCAGTACCGAGCGACGGCGGTCGTCGCCATGGGTTTCACGCTTGATGAAGCCACGCTCGAGCAGTCTGGCCACGGCCCGGCTCACGGCCACCTTGTCCATCGCCGTGCGGTCGGAAACCTCGCTGGCCGAGGAGCCCGGGTATAACGCCAGGATGGTGATGACCCGCCACTCCGGGATCGCCAGACCGTAACGGTCCCCATACAGCTTGGCGATATTGCCGCTGACCCGGTTGGACAGCACGCTCAGCCGGTAGGGCAGGAACTGCTCCAGGTCGAGCAGGGCGTGCGAGGCGCGGATGCTGTGGCTGCTGGGATCGGGCGGGCTCATGCTGCGGTGCACCTTGATGGTGGTTTCATGTGAAACTATAACCTACGTTCCGGACACCGCATTCTCGCGGGTCTGCCGCCCCACCGCACCTGGTTTTTTCCGATGCGGACTTGCTTTGGAGCCACATCATGAGCAGCCAACTGAGCACCGCGTCCCACGCACCCGACCCGGGCATGCAGGTCACCACCTTCGAAAACCCGATGGGCATCGACGGTTTCGAGTTCGTCGAGTTCGCCGCGCCGGCCGGCCGTGGCGCCGAACTGCACGCCTACTTCCGCAAGATGGGCTTCACCGCGGTACTGCGCCACAAGCAGCGCGCCATCACCGTATACCGCCAGGGCGACGTCAATTTCCTGGTCAATGAAGAACCCGATTCGTTCGCCTCGGACTTCGCTGACAAGCACGGCCCGTGCGCCTGCGGCTTTGCCATCCGCTTCAAGAAGCCGGGCGATGAGGTCTACCAGATGGCGCTGGGCAACGGTGCCGAAGCGATCGACTTCAAGCCGGAAACCCGCGCGGTGGCCGCGCCGATCATCAAGGGCATCGGCGACTGCATGCTGTACCTGGTGGACCGCTACGGCGCCAATGGCTGCATGTTCGACACCGACTACGCCCCGATCGAGGGCGTGGACCCGCGTCCCAAGGGCTTCGGGCTGACCTTCATCGACC
This sequence comes from Stenotrophomonas sp. P5_B8, assembly GCF_054049855.1. Lineage (NCBI taxonomy): Bacteria > Pseudomonadati > Pseudomonadota > Gammaproteobacteria > Lysobacterales > Lysobacteraceae > Stenotrophomonas > Stenotrophomonas sp. P5_B8. The sequence goes on from NZ_JBFULO010000020.1 coordinate 2,834, forward strand.
ACCTGACCCACAACCTGTACTTCGGCAACATGCAGCAGTGGTCGGACTACTACGAGCGCCTGTTCAACTTCCGCGAGATCCGCTACTTCGACATCAAGGGCCTCAAGACCGGCCTGGTGTCCAAGGCGATGACCGCCCCGGACGGCATCGTGCGCATTCCGCTCAACGAGTCCTCCGATCCGAAGAGCCAGATCAACGAGTACCTGGACGCCTACAAGGGCGAGGGCATCCAGCACATCGCCTGTTTCACCGAAAACATCTACGACACCGTGGAAGCGATGCGCGCCCAGGGCGTGGAGTTCCTCGACACCCCCGACACTTATTTCGACGTGATCGACATGCGCGTGCCCAACCACGGTGAAGACGTGGCGCGGTTGGCGAAGAACAAGATCCTGATCGATGCCGATCCGGAGACCCACCAGCGCAAGCTGCTGCAGATCTTCACCACCAACTGCATCGGCCCGATCTTCTTCGAGATCATCCAGCGCAAGGGCAATGAAGGCTTCGGCGAAGGCAACTTCACCGCGCTGTTCGAGAGCATCGAGCGCGACCAGATCAAGCGCGGCGTGCTGTAAAGCCGCTACGCTTGCAGGGCCACAGCCCGCTGCACGGCGGGCTGCGGTCGTTGGCGTCACCCCCCACTCGCCCCGGCGGAGCAGGACCATGAACAACCCGATGGACGCACACGGTTACCAGACCGGTTTCGGCAATGAGTTCGCCACCGAGGCGGTGCCCGGTGCGTTGCCGGTGGGCCGCAACTCGCCGCAGCGGGTGGCGCATGGGCTGTATGCCGAACAGCTCTCGGGCACCGCGTTCACCGCGCCGCGCGGCAGCAATCGGCGCAGCTGGCTGTACCGGATCCGTCCGGCGGTGACGCACGGTGAGTTCAGCGCGTATGCGCAGCCGCACCTGCACGGTGATTTCGCGCATGGCGCGGTGTCGCCCAACCAGCTGCGCTGGGACCCGCTGCCACTGCCGCCCACCCCCACCGATTTCATCGATGGCCTGTACACCATGGGTGGCAACGGCTCGCCCGATGCGCATCATGGMGTGGGCATCCACCTGTATGCGGCCAACGCCGACATGCAGGGCCGTTACTTCTACAACGCCGACGGCGAGCTGCTGATCGTGCCGCAGCTGGGGCGACTGCGCCTGCTCACCGAGCTGGGCGTGATCGAGATCGAACCGCAGCAGATCGCGGTGATCCCGCGTGGCGTGCGCTTCCGGGTCGAACTGCCCGATGGTCAGGCACGTGGCTACGTGTGCGAAAACTTCGGCGCGCTGTTGAAGCTGCCGGACCTGGGGCCGATCGGCTCCAACGGCCTGGCCAATCCGCGCGATTTCGAAACCCCGCAGGCCGCGTTCGAGAATATCGATGGCGCATTCGAACTGATCGCCAAATTCGGTGGGCAGTTGTGGCGTGCCGACATCGATCATTCGCCGCTGGACGTGGTCGCCTGGCACGGCAATTACGCGCCGTACCGCTACGACCTGCGTCGTTTCAACACCATCGGCTCGATCAGCCACGACCATCCGGACCCGTCGATCTTTCTGGTCCTGCATTCGCCCAGCGATACCGCCGGCACCAGCAACATGGACTTCGCCATCTTCCCGCCGCGCTGGCTGGTGGCGCAGGACACGTTCCGGCCGCCGTGGTTCCACCGCAACATCGCCAGCGAGTTCATGGGCCTCATCCACGGTGCTTACGACGCCAAGGCCGAGGGCTTCGTGCCCGGCGGCGCCTCGCTGCACAACTGCATGAGTGGCCACGGTCCGGATGCGGCCACCTTCGACAAGGCCTCGGCGGCTGACCTGAGCAAACCGGACGTGATCAAGGACACCATGGCCTTCATGTTCGAAACCCGTGGGGTGATCCGTCCCACCGCGCAGGCGATGGACGCCGCGCACCGGCAGCGCGGTTACCAGCAGTGCTGGAAGGGGTTGAAGGCGAACTTCACGGCGTGATTGCAACGCGGGCCGCCGAGGCGGCCGGCGCGAGTCACGTCGCGTGGCAGGGGCAGGGCAGGGCGGCGCTCAGCATGACGCCCTCGGCGACGCGGTGGACCAGACGGTGTACCCACCGTGGACACCGAGCAATCCCCTCCATGCAGTGCCTTTTCAACTGACCATTGCCTCAGGCTGTTGCAACAACGGTCTGCTGCACCTGCGCGGCATGCGCTTCCGGCAACACCTCCAGCACGCGCTGCCGCACCCGCTCGGCATACCCGGGCGAGGTCAGGCCCGGCAGCGCCGTCAGGGCGATGTGCAGCGAGGCGATGACGTCTTCGTCGCTGCGCGCGCGCTGCAACGCGTGCAACAGCGCGGCGGCCTGCGGGTGGCGCTGCATTTCAAGGATGCCCAGCAGGTAGATGCGCGCGGCCACCAGCGAGCGACGGCGTTCGGTGGGCGGGGGCGCAGCCGGTGAGGGTGCGGGCCCGGGCCCGGGCGCACTGGCCGGCGCCGCCAGCGGGGCCGGCTCTGCTGGCGCGGTGGACACCAGGTACCCGGCCTGGATCAGCTGGATCACCATGGCCGACGCCTCTGCGCCGATCATCGCGCTGAGCTGGGGCAGGTCGCGCTGGCCGTCGCACAGGATCAGCAGGCGGCGCTGGCGCATGTCCAGTGGCGCGCGGTGAGCCTGCAGGGCGGTGCGGGCGAGGTCGGTCTTGCGCGGTTGCATGGGCGTGGGGTCGATGCGGTGCAGGCCGAGCCTGAACGCGGCAGGTGAAACGGCGATGACAATCGCGTCACTGCATGCAACCGCTGCACGGGGATCGCGCTAGTCTGCCGGGCACTGACTGGAGGACATCACATGAAGCAGCTGGGAAGCGTTTTGGCACTGGGCATCGTGCTGGCATTGGCAGGCTGCGGGCGCAGCCCGGAAACCCCGTCGAAGGACGCCGAGGCGGCCGCGCCGGCACAGACCACGCCGGCTGTCGGCGCTGCGCCAGACAAGGGTGCGGCTGCCGGCCCCGACGCCGCGGCCGCCACCGGTCCGGCGCGGCTTGACGGCTACGGCGCGATCGCACTGGGCAGCACGCTGGAGCAGGTGCGCACCGCGTGGAAGGAACCCCTGCAGGGCGACGTTCCCGACGACTACTGCCACGCGCTGCGACCGCAAGGCGCGCAGGCTGACGATGTCGTCTTCATGATCGAAGGCAAGCGTCTGGTCCGCTACGACGTGCGCAACGACCGCATCGCCGCACCCGGCGGTGGCAAGGTCGGCATGTCGCTGGGCCAGCTGCAGACGCTTTATCCCGATCGGGGTGACGTCACCGCGCACAAGTACGACGAGAAGGGCCACAACCTGCGTGTGCGCCCGGCTACCGAGGGCGGCGCGCTGATCAACTTCGAGATCGGCGGCGACGGCAATGTCACCGCCTGGCGGGTCGGCCAGACCCCGCAGGTCGACTACGTAGAAGGCTGTTCGTAAGCCGGTGGCGGCGCGTGCCCGGAGCGGGCCGCGCCGCTGCACCCCCGCTTCGGCGGTTTCCTCACCCCCTGCGCGCACGCTGGCTCTAGAATCGGGCCATTGCTGCCTGGGGATGTGCCGATGATTGCTGCTACCGCGTGGTTCCTGCTGGGATTGCTGCTGCTCGCACTGGGCGGCGATTCGATCGTCAAGGCCGCCTCCGGCCTGGCCCAGCGCTTCGGCGCCTCGCCGTTCGTGGCCGGGCTGCTGCTGGTCGCCTTCGGTACCTCGCTCCCCGAGCTGGTGGTCAATGCCCGCGCGTTCGTGGTCGGGGCCGAAGAACTGGCACTGGGCAACGCGGTCGGCAGCAACATCGTCAACGTCGGGCTTACCCTCGGCCTCGCCGCGCTGGCCGCGCCCCTCCTGGTCCGCGCACGGCTGCTCTCGCCCCTGCTCATCCTGCTCGCCGTGGCCAGCCTGGCGCTGATCGTGTTCGGCCTGGACGGCGTGGTGACGCGCTGGGAGGGTGGCCTGCTGCTGCTTGGTTTCGTGGCCGTGCTGGTGTTCGTGCTGCGACGTGCGCGGCGGGAATCCGAACCGGTGCGCGAGGCCATCGCCGGCTATGCGATGACCCGCACCGGGCTTTTCCTCAATGTGCTGCGCCTGCTGTTTGCCGGCCTGTGCCTGTACTACGGCGCGCGTTGGATCGTGCAGGCCGCGCCGGTGTTCGGTGCCGGGCTGGGCTGGTCGCCGCTGCTGGTGGGCCTGCTGCCGGTAGCCATCGGCACCGCGCTGCCGGAAGTGGCGGCGGCGATCGCGGCCGCCCGCCGTGGCCAGGGCGACATGGTGCTGGGCCACGTGATTGGCTCGAGCCTGTTCAATCTGCTGGTGGTGGTGGGCGGCATGGCCGCGCTGCGGCCGCTGGCGGTGCCCGCGTCGTTCGTGAAGCTGGAGCTGCCGGCGGCGATCGCCTTCGTGCTGGTGCTGTACCCAATGCTGCGTGGCGACCTCACCGTCAGCCGCCGCGAAGGGGGCGTGCTGGTGGTGGCATTCCTGGCCTGGATCGGGTTGGAACTGGCGCTGGTCAGAGGCGGCTGAACGAGGCCGCGTCCCGTAGAGCCGACCGTTGGTCGGCTGCTCCGGTTGCGATGTGGGTGCAGCCGACCAACGGTCGGCTCTACGGGATTCATCGGGGCAGCCGACCAACGGTCGGCTCTACATGCGTTGCTGGTCTTCAGCCGCGCAGGCGCGCCAGCACCGCGTCGGTGGCCTGGGTGGTGCTTACCGCCGCACCCTTGGCCGCCAGGTCTGCAGTGAACACACCGGCATCCAGCGCCGCATGCACGGCCGCTTCCACCGCAGCGGCTTCTTCCTCCAACCTCAGCGAATGCCGCAGCAGCATCGCCGCGCTGAAGATCGTGGCGTAGGGATTGGCGATGCCCTTGCCGGCGATGTCCGGGGCCGAGCCGTGGATGGGCTCGTAGATACCCACCGCGCCGGGTTCGCCCAGCGACGCCGACGGCAACAGGCCCAAGGAGCCTGCCAGCATCGAGGCCTCGTCGGTGAGGATGTCGCCGAACATGTTCTCGGTGACGATCACGTCATACTCGCGCGGCTTGGCCAGCAGATGCATCGCCATCGAATCGACCAGCTGGTGTTCCAGCGCGATCTCCGGGAACTCCTCGCGGCCGATCCGCGCGGCCACGTCACGCCACAGGCGCGAGGTCTCCAGCACGTTGGCCTTGTCCACCGAGGTGACCTTGCCGCGCCGGGTCTGCGCCAGGCGGAAGGCGGTGCGCAGCACGCGCTCGATCTCGCCCACGCTGTAGCTGCACAGATCGCTGGCGGTGTCGGCGGTGCGGGTCTTTACGCCGAAGTAGATGCCGCCGGTCAGTTCGCGCACCACCACGAAGTCCACGCCTTCCAGCAGCTCGGCCTTGATCGGCGAGGCGCCCAGCGCGGCCGGGTGGGTACGCACCGGGCGCAGGTTGGCGTACAGGCCGAGCGCCTTGCGGATCGCCAGCAGGCCCTGTTCGGGGCGCACCTTGGCGTTGGGGTCGGACCACTTCGGCCCGCCCACTGCGCCGAGCAGGATCGCGTCGGCCTTKCGGCAGGCGTCCAGGGTGCTGGCCGGCAACGGTTCGCCGTGGCGGTCGATGGCGATGCCCCCGATGTCGTGCTCCTGGAAACCGAAGGTGTGGCCAAAGCGCTCGGCCACCACGTCCAGCACCGCCACGGCCGCTGCGGCGACTTCCGGACCAATCCCATCACCAGGCAAGACCACAATTTCAGCGTGCATGTTCACTCTCGTAACGTTCGATGTCAGGGGTACGGCCCAACAGATACCCCAATTGGTCTACGCCTTCCAGCAGGCAGGTCTGCGAGAAACCGTCCAGCGGGAAGGCGTAGACGCGCCCGTCGGGCGTGCGCAGTTCGCGCGCGGCCACGTCGATGGTCAGTACGTCGTTCGGCCGCTGCATGAGGGTCTGCACGTCGGCTTCGTCCAGCACGATCGGCAGCAGGCCGTTCTTCAGCGAATTGCCGCGGAAGATATCGGCGATCTCGCTGCTGACGATGGCGCGCAGGCCCAGGTCGGTCAGCGCCCACGGCGCGTGTTCGCGCGAGGAACCGCAGCCGAAGTTGCGGCCCGCCAGCAGGATGCTGCGCCCGGCGTTGTGCGGCTGGTTGAAGGCAAAGCCCGGATTGGGCGTGCCGTCGGCCTGCCAGCGCCAGTCGTTGAAGGCGTGCTTGCCCAGCCCGGCGCGTTCGGTGGTGGACAGGAACCGCGCCGGAATGATCTGGTCGGTGTCGATATTGGTCTCGGCCAGCACAACGCTGGTGGAGGTCAGGGTGCGGAAGCCGCTCATCAGGCCACCTCCCGGGCGGCATACAGTTCACGTGGATCGGCCACGCGGCCGTTCACCGCCGCCCACGCCGCCGTCATCGGCGAGGCCAGCAGCGTGCGCGAGCCGGGGCCTTGGCGGCCTTCGAAGTTGCGGTTGCTGGTGCTCACCGCCAGTTGCCCGGGGGCGACCAGGTCACCGTTCATGGCGATGCACATCGAGCAGCCCGGCTCGCGCCACTCCGCGCCCGCCGCACGCACGATGGCGTGGATGCCTTCGGCCTCGGCCTGCCGCTTGACGATCTCCGAGCCCGGCACCACCAGCATGCGCACGCCGTCGGCGACGCGCCGGCCCTGCAGCACCTGCGCCACTTCGCGCATGTCGCTCAGGCGGCCGTTGGTGCACGAGCCGACGAACACGACGTCCACCGGTGTGCCGGCCAGGGTCTGCCCGGCGTGGAAGTGCATGTAATCCAGGCCCTTCTGCGCGGCAGCATCGTTGGCGGCCGGGATCGGCTGATCCACGGCGATGGCCGTGCCGGGGTGGGTGCCCCAGGTGAGCGTGGGGCGGATGTCGGCCGCCTCGATGTGCACTTCCACGTCGAAACGCGCACCGGYATCGCTGCGCAGCTGCGACCACGCGGCGACAGCGGCATCGAAGTCGGCGCCCTTCGGCCCGCGCGGGGTGTTGGCCACCCAGTCGTAGGTGGTCTGGTCGGGGGCGACCATGCCGGCGCGCGCACCGGCCTCGATGGACATGTTGCACAAGGTCATGCGCTGCTCCATGTCCATCGCCTCGATCGCGCTGCCGCGGAACTCCAGCACGTGGCCGGTGCCGCCGTTGACGCCGATCACGCCGATGATGTGCAGCACCACGTCCTTGGCGCCCACGCCCAGCGGCAGGGCGCCGTCGACGGTGATCGCCATCGTCTTGGCCTTGCGCTGCAACAGGCACTGGGTGGCCAACACGTGGCCGACTTCACTGGTGCCGATGCCGAAGGCCAGGGCGCCAAACGCCCCATGCGTGGAGGTGTGGCTGTCGCCGCAGACGATGGTCATGCCCGGCTGGGTGAAGCCCTGCTCGGGAGCGATCACGTGCACGATGCCGCGGCTGGCCGACTGCAGGTCGAACAGTTCCACGCCGTACGCGGCGCAGTTGCGCGCGAGCATGTCCACCTGCGCTTCGGACGCCGCGCTGGCGTACGRCAGCTTACCGTCGGCGCCGGCCGGCAGGGTCGGGGTGGAGTGGTCCATGGTGGCCTTGGTCCGGTCCGGGCGTCGCGGCGACAGGCCGCGCTCGCGCAGTTCGGTGAAGGCCTGCGGCGAGGTCACTTCGTGGATCAGGTGCAGGTCGATGTACAGCACGGCGGGCGCGCTGTCCGATTCGGGCACGACGACGTGGGCATCCCACAGTTTGTCGTACAGGGTGCGGGGAGCTGGGGTCATGGACTGGCCTTGCTGCGGTTCGGGATGCGTCATGGGGGTGCTCAGGCTGCGGCGGTCGCAGCGGGCTGCTCGGTCGTCGCGTTGCGCTGGCGCAGCAGTCGGTTGGCCACGTCCAGCCAGGCCAGTGCGGAGGCTTCGATGATGTCGCGGCTGGTACCGGTGCCTTCGTACTCCACGCCGTCGTGGCGCACGCTCAGGTTGGCCTCGCCGCGCGCATCGGCGCCGATGCCCACGCTGTGCACGTGATAGCTGTCCAGCATCAGCTGTACGCCGGTGGCGGCCGACAACGCACCGAACAGCGCATCCACGGGGCCATCGCCCTGCGCGGTTTCGGCCACGCGGTTGCCGTCCGGATCGGACAGCTCCACCAGCGCATTGGCGCGGCTGCCGACGTCGCTGATCGTCATCGAGGCCAGGCGGTAGCCGTTCTGGGTGGCGCTGCCCTGCATCAGGGTCTGCAGATCGGCGTCGGTGACCACGCGTTGCTGTTCGCACAGCGCCTTGAACTGTTCAAAGACATGCTTCAGTTCTTCTTCGTACAGGCAGAAACCCAGCGCACGCAGGCGCTGTTCGACTGCCGCGCGGCCGCTGTGGCGGCCCAGCACCATCTGCGAGGACTCCCAGCCCACGTCTTCGGGGCGCATGATTTCGTAGGTACCGCGGTGGCGCAGCATGCCGTGCTGGTGGATGCCCGACTCATGCGCGAACGCGTTGGCGCCGACGATCGCCTTGTTGCGCTGGACAGGCATGCCGACCAGGCGCTGCAGCAGCTGCGAGGTGGCGACGATGCGCGGGGTGTTGATGCGGGTGTCTTCCTCGTAGAAGGCATTGCGGACCTTCAGCACCATCGCGATCTCTTCCAGCGAGCAGTTGCCGGCACGCTCGCCGATGCCGTTGATGGTGCACTCCACCTGCCGCGCACCGCCTTCGATGGCCGCCAGCGAGTTGGCCACGGCCAGGCCCAGGTCGTTGTGGCAGTGCGCGCTGAAGACGATGCGGTCGCTGTCGGGAACCCCGGCGATCACGCGCTGGAACATGCCGCGGATTTCCTCGGGCGTGGTGAAGCCCACGGTGTCGGGCAGGTTGATGGTGGTGGCACCGGCGGCCACGGCCACGCGGGCGACCTCGATCAGGAAGTCTTCTTCGGTACGCGTGGCGTCTTCGGCGGAGAATTCCACGTCATCCACGTAGCCCCGTGCCAGGCTCACGTGCTTGTGCACCGATTCCAGCACCTGCTCGCGGCTCATCCGCAGTTTGTGTTCGCGATGCAACGGACTGGTGGACAGGAACAGGTGCAGGCGCGGGTTGGCGGCCGCCTCCAGCGCCTTGGCCGAGGTCTCGATATCGGTGGTCAGGCAGCGCGACAGCACCGCCAGGGTGGTCTGGCGCAGCTCGCGGCCGATCAGCGTCATCGCTTCGCGGTCGGACTGCGAGCTGGCCGGGAAGCCGGTCTCGATGATGTCCACGCCCAGCTCGGCCAGCGCACGGGCCATCACCAGCTTCTGCGGCGGGGTCATGCTGCAGCCGGGCGATTGCTCGCCGTCGCGCAGGGTGGTGTCGAAAATTCTGATTCGGGGGGAGTTGGGCATGGTCACCAGGAGGTCTCCTCGACGGCAATGTCGGATGGGATGGCGGAGGTAGGATTCGGAGCGGTATTCGGGAGGGTCGCGAGCACGGTCGGTAGCGGTGGTCGCATGCGCTCGCTGGCGCGGCGGCGGGGTTTGCGCGGGGGGCGCGGGCGGATGTCGGCCAGCAGCTGGGCCAGCACCATCGCGTCGATGTTGCCGCCGGACACCACCGCGCACTTGCGCTTGCCGGCGACGCGACGACCGGCGGCCAGGGCCAATGCGCCGGCGCCTTCGGCGATGACGTGTTCTTCCAGTGCCAGTCGCACCAGGGTCTCGCGCAGCTCGGCTTCGCGCACGATCACCACATCGTCCAGCAGTGCGCTGCACAGCTTGCGGGTCAGGAAGCCGGGAATCTTGACCTTCACGCCGTCAGCCAGGGTCGCCACCGGCGTAATCTCGCGCAGATCGCCGCGGATCGCGCGTGCCATCGAATCGACACCTTCGACCTGTGCGCCGACGATACGCACGCCCTGCGATTTCAGCGCCAGCGCGACGCCCGATGCCAGGCCGCCGCCGCCGATCGGCACGATCACCACGTCCGGTGCGTGCGGGGCCAGTTCGATGCCCAGGGTACCTTGCCCGGCGATCACGTCCGGATCGTCGAATGCCGACAGGAAGCGATAGCCGTGCTGGTCGGCCAGGGCGCGGGCGAACGCGTAGGCCTCGTCGTAGCTGCTGCCGTGCTGGCGCACGGTGGCGCCCCAGTGGGCGACGCCGGCGATCTTGGTGGCGGGTGCGCCATGCGGCATCACCGTGATCGCCGGGATGTTCAACCGGTAGGCGGCCCATGCCACGCCCTGGGCGTGGTTGCCGGCCGAGGCACAGATCACCGGCCGGTCATCGCCGCGTTCGCGCCCGGCCAGCAGCGCGTTCAGTGCGCCGCGCACCTTGTAGGAACCGGTGCGCTGCAGGTTTTCCAGTTTCAGCCACACCCCGAACCGCTCGGCGTAATGCAGGGGCGTGGGCGGCAGGAAGCGACGCAACCGCGCCTGCGCGGCCAGCACGTCGGCGACGCTTACGTCGCCTACCTCCGGTTCCTGCGGGGTACGGCTAGCCGGCATCGCGCACCCGGCCAGGGTGATCGTCGCAGTGCGGTGCGCGCTGCGGCGGCGTCCCTTGATGGTGCCACCTCGTGCGCCCTGCACGCCCAAGAAGGCACCTCCGTACCGGCACCGATGCAACGGTGCGGGCGTTCATGCCGATACTCCAGGTTCCAGCGCGCTGATGCGCACCGACACACAGTCGTAGATTTTCTCGATCTGCCGGCACAGCGTTTCCGGCGGACGGGTGCTGTCCACCACCATCTGCAGGTGCCAGCGGCCGTTGTCGGCGGCATTGGGCGCGCCGGCGATCGCGCGCGGCGCGAAGCCGCGGCGTTCGGCCATGCCGATCACGCGCAGCAGCRCGCCCTCGGCGGGGACCAGCACCAGGTCAAGCCGGTATTGCATTGGGGAACTCCTGGGGCTGATGGGCAGGGTTGGCGTCCAGCATGGTGCTGTTGGCATTGTTGGGGGGCACCAGCGGCCACACGTTGGCCCGTGCATCGATGGCCACGTGCAGCAGCGCCGGACCCGGCTGGGCCAGCAGCGCGGCCAGGCCGCCTTCAACGTCATCACGCGCCTCGATGCGGGTAGCGGGAATGCCGAACACCTGCGCCAGTGCGGCGAAATCCGGGTTGTCGGACAGGTCGATCTCGCTGTAACGCTCGGCGAAGAACAGCTCCTGCCACTGGCGCACCATGCCCAGCGAACTGTTGTCCAGCAGCACGATCTTCACCGGCAGGCGGCACCGCGCGATGGTTGCCAGCTCCTGCACGTTCATCATGAAACTGCCATCGCCGGAGACCAGCACCACGGTGCGGTCGGGGCAGGCGAACTGCGCGCCCATCGCCGCCGGCAGGCCGAAGCCCATGGTGCCCAGCGCGCCGCTGGTCAGGTGGTTGCGCGGGTGGTTGAAGCGGCAGTGCTGGGCCACCCACATCTGATGCTGGCCCACGTCACAGGCGATGATCGCATCGCGCGGGGCAAGCTCGCTCAGTCGCTTCAGCAGCGCCGGGGCGTAGATGTGCGTGCCGGGCGCGTCGTAGCGCGCGGCGAAACGTTCGCGATGGCCGGCGCAGCGCTTGCGCCACGCGTCCTGGCTGGCCGGGATGGACGCCGCGGCGGTCAGGGCGCGCAGGGCGCTGCCGACGTTGCCGGGCACGGCGATGTCGGCACTGCGCAGCTTGGAGATCTCATACGCATCGGCATCGATGTGGATGACCCGCGCGAACGGGGCGAACTCGTTCAACTTGCCGGTGGCGCGGTCGTCGAAACGCGCGCCGATCACCACCAGCAGGTCGCTCTCCTGCACGGCCATGTTGGCCGCGCGGGTGCCGTGCATGCCCAGCATGCCCAGGTAGTGCGCATGCTGCGGCGGCAGCGCGCCCAGGCCGCGCAGGGTCAGCACGGTGGGGATGGCACTGGCCTCGACGAAGGCGCGGAAATCTTCGACCGCATCGCCCAGGGCAACACCACCACCGGCGTAGATCACCGGCTTTTCAGCGGTGGCAATCGCCGCAATGGCCTGTGCGATCGCGTCGTCCTGCGGCGCGGACGGGGGATTGACCGCTGCCGGCACATGCACGGGCAGGTGCGAGGCATCGGCGATCTGCACGTCCTTGGGCAGGTCGATCAGCACCGGCCCGGGACGACCTTCGCGCGCAATGCGGAAGGCCTCGCGGACCACGCGCGGCAGGTCATCGACGCTGCGCACCAGCCAGCTGTGCTTGACGATCGGCATGGTCAGCCCGAACACGTCCAGTTCCTGGAACGCGTCGGTGCCCAGCAGTGGGGTGGCGACCTGGCCGGTGATGCAGACCATCGGCACCGAATCGAGCATCGCATCGGCGATGCCGGTAACCAGGTTGGATGCCCCCGGGCCGGAGGTGGCGACACAGACGCCAACCTGGCCGCTGGCGCGGGCATAGCCATTGGCGGCCAGCGCCGCGCCCTGTTCGTGGCGCACCAGGATGTGCTTCAGCCCCGAATCCACCAGGGCGTCGTAGAACGGCATGATGGTGCCGCCGGGGTAGCCGAACAGCGTATGCACGCCCTCGGCTTCCAGGGCCTGCGTCAACCAGCGGGCGCCGTTGCAGGGCGCGGTGCTGTGTGCGGAGGTGTTCATGCGGTGACCTTTACGAAAGCGGGTGGGGGAGCCGCGCGGGTTACGCGGCTTGAATTTGCAACCAGACCATCTTGGCGCGCAGTTCCTTGCCTACCTTTTCGATCGGATGCTCCAGGTCGGCCTGCTTGAACTTGTTGTAGTTCGGCAGGCCCGCTTCGTACTCGGCCACCCAGTTCTTGGTGAAGGTGCCGTTCTGGATGTCGGTCAGCACGTCTTTCATGCGCGCCTTGGTGCCGGCATCGATCACCCGCGGGCCGCTGACGTAGTCGCCGTACTGCGCGGTTTCGGAGATGAATTCCAGCATGCGGGTGATGCCGCCTTCGTAGAACAGGTCCACGATCAGCTTCAGTTCGTGCAGCACTTCGTAGTAGGCGATTTCCGGCTGGTACCCGGCTTCCACCAGCGTTTCGAAACCGGCCTGCACCAGCGCCGACGCACCACCGCACAGCACCGCCTGCTCGCCGAACAGATCGGTCTCGGTCTCTTCCTTGAAGGTGGTCTGGATCAGGTTGGCGCGTGCGCCGCCCAGGCCGGCGGCGTAGGCCAGCGCGTACTCGGCCGCCTTGCCGCTCCTGTCCTGGTAGACCGCCCAGATGCACGGCACGCCCCGGCCGATCTCGTACTCACGGCGCACCAGCGCACCCGGGCCCTTCGGCGCGACCAGCACCACGTCCAGGTCGTCGCGCGGGGTGATCATGTCGAAGTGCACGTTCAAACCGTGCGCGAACAACAGCACCGCGCCCTGTTTCATGTTGGGGGCAAGTACGTCTTCGTAGAGCTTCTTCTGCACCATGTCCGGGGTCAGCACGGCGACCAGGTCGGCGTCCTTGACCGCCTCGGCCGGTGCCTTGACGGTGAAGCCGTCGGCCTGTGCCTTCACCTCGGTGGGACCGCCCGGGCGCAGCCCGACGACGACATCGAAACCGGATTCACGCAGATTCAGCGCGTGCGCGCGGCCCTGGCTGCCGTAGCCGACAACAGCGATCTTGATCTGGGGCAGGTCGTTGGTGCTCATGGGGGAAGTCCTTTGGCGAAAAGAAAAAAAAGGCCGACGGTCTCAGCGACGCGTCGGCCAGTCAGGGGAAGGGGTGGCGTGCGCAGCGCCACGGCCGCACGCCGCCGTGGGGGCGGTGGGTGTGGCGGCGGGGGCGGGCTGGCGGGTCATGGCGGAAGGCAACTCGGAAAGGGGGAGGCGGAATCGAGGGGCTCTGAAACGAAAAAACCCGCACCTGGGTGGGTGCGGGTTTCGATGGATACCTGGCAGTCTTGCTTACACGCCGGTCCGTCCCGCACCTGTTGGTTGGGTAATAAGTACGAGGACAAGAAGCGAACGGATCGACGCCCCGCCGGTGTCGGCGTGTTCGATGGATTCGCGGATGGCTGTGCGCTGCAACATGAGATCGAGAAAACCACAGCGGTTTTGATGCTGTCAACCTTTGCGCGCACATTTCCAACGGTTTCGCCTGCATCCAGCGTAGAGGCCCGCCACGCAACGATGGTTTCCGCTGAAATCGATCCGGTGAACCCGAATTCACTATTTTGCAGGTGGGTTCTGCGCGGAATCCGGCGTCGATCGGAGGCCGCCCATGACCATTGTGGGATGTCGTCGCGGGCATTTCGCCGCCACTATCGCGGGGCTACCACCTTCAGGAACCACCCCGTGTCCTCACGTCTTGCCCGCGGCCTGCTGGCCGCTGCCGTCCTGTGTGCTCTCCCGGTTGTCTCGATGGCCGCCGACAGGATCACCGGCCACACCTTCGCCACCCGCTCGGAGGTGATCGCCCCGCACGCGATGGCCGCCACCTCGCAGCCGTTGGCCACCCAGATCGCGCTGGATGTGATGAAGGGCGGCGGCTCGGCGGTGGATGCGGCGATCGCGGCCAATGCCGCGCTCGGCCTGATGGAGCCGACCGGCAATGGCGTCGGCGGCGATCTGTTCGCGATCGTGTGGGACCCAAAGACCCAGAAGCTTTACGGATACAACGGCTCGGGCCGCTCGCCGAAGTCGCTGACCCTGGCCGAGTTCCAGCGACGCGGGCTGAAGGAGATCCCGGCCACCGGCCCGCTGCCGGTGTCGGTACCGGGCGCGGTGGATGGCTGGTTCGCGCTGCACGAGCGCTTCGGCCGCAAACCGATGGCCGACAACCTGGCCCCGGCGATCCGCTACGCGCGTGAGGGCCACCCGGTGGCCGAAGTGATCGCCTATTACTGGGACCGCTCGGTGCCCAAGCTGTCCCGGTACCCCGGCTTCACCGAGCAGTTCACCGTCAATGGACATGCCCCTCGCAAGGGCGAGCTCTGGAAGAACCCGAACCTGGCCAACACCCTGGAGCAGATCGCGCGCGGTGGCCGCGATGCGTTCTACAAGGGCGATATCGCGCAGACCATCGGCAGCTACTTCAAGGCCAATGGCGGCTACCTGAGCTATGAGGACATGGCCAGCCACCACGGCGAGTGGGTCGAGCCGGTAAGCAGCAACTACCGCGGCTACGACGTGTGGGAACTGCCGCCCAACAGCCAGGGCATCGCCGCGCTGCAGATCCTCAACGTGCTGGAAGGCTACGATTTCTCGAAGATCGCCTTCGGCTCACCCGAGCATGTCCATCTGTTCGTGGAGGCCAAAAAGCTGGCCTTCGCCGATCGCGCGCGGTTCTACACCGACCCGGCATTCCAGCCGGCGCCGGTGGCGAAGCTGGTGTCCAAGGCATATGCCGCCGAGCGTCGCACGCTGATCTCGATGGACAAGGCCCTGAACGAGGTGCAGCCGGGCACGCCGAAGCAGCTGGAAGAAGGCGACACGATTTACATGACCGTCGCCGATGCGGACGGGATGATGGTGTCGCTGATCCAGTCCAACTACCGCGGCATGGGCAGCGGCATGGCGCCCCCGGGATTGGGCTTCATCCTGCAGGATCGCGGCGAGATGTTCGTACTGCGCAAGGACCATCCCAACGGCTATGCGCCGGGCAAGCGTCCGTTCCAGACCATCATCCCGGGCTTTGTCACCAAGGACGGCAAGCCGTGGATGAGCTTCGGGGTCATGGGCGGGGCAATGCAGCCGCAGGGTCACGCGCAGATCGTGATGAACATGGTCGACTTCGGGATGAACCTGCAGGAGGCCGGCGACGCACCCCGCATCCAGCACGAAGGCTCGACCGAGCCGACCGGCCAGGCTACGGCGATGAGCGATGGGGGCGAGGTGAACCTGGAAACCGGCTTCCCGTACGAGACGGTGCGCGCGCTGATGCGCAAGGGCCACCGGGTAGTGTTTGCCGATGGCCCCTACGGTGGCTATCAGGCGATCCTGCGCGATCCGGACACCGGCGTGTATTACGGCGCATCGGAAAGCCGCAAGGATGGGCAGGCCGCCGGGTATTGAGGTAGAGCCGACCGTTGGTCGGCTGCCCGGTAACGCGCAGCTGATGATCTCCGCGGTAGAGCCGCGCCATGCGTGGCTGCGCTGCCGCGATCATTGTCATGGGGGCTGATGGCTGGGGAATGTTGCTGCCGAGCATGGCTCGGCACTACCGATGCAAACGACGCCTTCAACACTCGCGACCCACCCAAGGTAGAGCCGAGCCACGCTCGGCTGCTCTCCCCAAACCACCGACCCACGCGCAACACAAGGCTACGGCGCCCGCGCGGCCTCATCCCGCGTTTCTTCCTGTGCGGCGATCTCACGCTCGATCCACGCATCCATCATCCGGCGCGCCCGCTGCGCGCGGCGCCGCTGCAGCGCGTACTCCATGTCCAGCACCCGGTACAGCGACCACATCACCGCCAACATCAGCAACGCAAACGGAAGTGCCGCGATCGTGATCATGCCCTGCAGCGCGTTCAGGCCGCCGGCCAGCAACAGCGCCCCGGCGATCAGCGCGATCGCCACGCCCCACACCATGCGCCGCGCCAGCGGCGGATCGCCGGCTTCCTCGGTGGACATCGTGGCCAGCACCAGTACCGCCGAATCGGCCGAGGTCACGAAGAAGATCATCAGCAGCACCAGCGCGATCACCGACAACACCATCGGCATCGGCAGGCTGTCGAACATCGTGAACAGCACCGTCTCATAGCCATTGCCCAGCGCCTGCGCCAGATCCACATGGCCGAAGATCTGCGACCACAATGCCGTCCCGCCAAACACCGAGAACCACAGGAAGCCCAGCACGCTCGGCGCGATCACCACGCCCAGCACGAACTCGCGGATGCTGCGCCCACGCGAGACGCGCGCGATGAACGAGCCCACGAACGGGGCCCAGGCAATCCACCACGCCCAGTAGAAGATCGTCCAGTCCGCCACCCAGGTGCTGCCCGAGAACGGCGACATGCGCAGGCTCATCGTCACCAGCGAGTTGAGGTACGACCCGATCGTGGTGGTGAACGTATCGAAGATGAAACCGGTCGGCCCCAGCACCAGCACCAGCGCCAGCAGCACAGCGGCCAGGCCCAGGTTGAAGTTGGACAACCACTTGATGCCGCGATTCACCCCGCTGGTGGTGGAGACCATGTACAGCACGAACGCCACGGCGATGATGGTCAACTGCACCGGAATCGAATCCTGGATGCCGAATACCCRGTGCAGGCCCGCCGCGATCTGGATCGTGCCGAAGCCCAACGTGGTGGCCACCCCGATTGCGGTGGCCACCACCGCCGCGACGTTCACCACCGTGCCCATCCAGCCACGATGATGCGCACCGATGATCGGCTGCAGCAGATCGCTGATCAGTCCACGGCCGTTGCGGTTGAACTGGAACCACGCCATCGCCAGGCCGATCAGCGCATAGATCGCCCACGGATGCAGGCCCCAATGGAAGAACGCATAGCGCATCGACGCGCGCGCGGCGTCCATGCTCTGCGGCGCCAAGCCTTCGGGCGGCTTGACGAAATGCGAGATCGGCTCGGCCGCGCCCCAGAACACCAGGCCGATGCCCATGCCGGCGGCGAACAGCATCGACATCCAGCTGGCGTTGGAGAAATCCGGCTCGGCGTCTTCACCCCCGATGCGCAGCGAACCGAGCCGACCGAAGGCCAGGTACAGTAGGAACGACAGCGTCATGAACACCACCAGCAGGTACAGCCAGCCGGTGCTGCGGACGATGGTCGTCAACCCGCTCTGGACGATGTCGTTGAAGGGGCCCGGCGCAAGGCCGGCGGCCAGCACCAGCAGGGCAATCAATGCGATGGAAATGCGAAACACCATGCAGGAGTTTCTCCGTACGAAAGGGGCAGGGCGAGCCACCGGGGCGACTCAGGGCGGTCGCTGCCGGTCAATGCGGAGCGCCACCGAGGCGTGCGTTTGTGTCACACCGCGCCGCAGCATTCTAGGCCATGGATCGTCATTGCCTTGTTCACGTTCAAGCCGATGCCCGCCGGGTGTCGCCGACGGCTGCGCCGATTGCGTCGCGTTGTGGTCTAATTCGCCCCGAAGCGGGGGTACCGCGGCCGAACGGCCACGGTTGAGACAGTCCCTTCGAACCTGATCCGGTTGATACCGGCGTAGGGATGCTTCGCAACTGCAACCGCATTGCGCCGTAGGGCTGCCCCGCCCGAAGACCGCCCGCGATCGATCTGCCGTGCGCCGCCGCTTCGTCCGTTCCGCCTATTCCAGTGCGGAACTCGATCCAGGACGAAGTCATGAACGCAGCGCTTTCCTCCCTGCAGCAGCAGGCCCGGCAACTCTCCGAATCGGTCACCCGTCCGATCCCCGGTTCGCGCAAGATCCACGTGCAGGGCTCGCGCAGCGACCTGCAGGTGCCGATGCGCGAGATCGTGCTGACCCGCACCCCGACCCTGTTCGGCGGTGAGGAAAATGCACCGGTCACCGTGTATGACACTTCCGGCCCCTATACCGACCCACAGGCACGCATCGATCTGTCTGTCGGCCTGCCGGCGCTGCGCGCGGCCTGGATCGCCGAGCGGGGCGATACCGAAGCGCTGCCCGGCCTGAGCTCCGCCTTCGGGCGTTCGCGCGAAGCCGACGTGCGGCTGGACGCGGTGCGCTTCCCGTCGCGGCTGCAGCCCCGTCGCGCGGTTGCCGGCGGCAACGTCACCCAGATGCACTACGCACGGCGCGGCATCATCACCCCGGAAATGGAATTCGTCGCTCTCCGCGAGAACCAGCGCCTGGAGGCGCTCCGCGACGCCGCACTGCTCAAGCAGCACCCGGGCGAATCTTTCGGCGCGTCGATCCCGACGATCATCACTCCCGCGTTCGTCCGCGACGAGATCGCCCGTGGGCGTGCCGTGCTGCCCAACAACATCAACCATCCTGAAAGCGAGCCGATGATCATCGGTCGCAACTTCCTGACCAAGATCAACGCCAACATCGGCAACAGCGCGGTGTCGTCGGGCATTGCCGAAGAAGTCGAGAAACTGGTGTGGGCGATCCGCTGCGGCGGTGACACGGTGATGGACCTGTCCACCGGCAAGCACATCCACGAAACCCGCGAGTGGATCCTGCGCAACTCCCCGGTCGCCATCGGCACCGTGCCGATCTACCAGGCGCTGGAGAAGGTCGATGGCCGCGCCGAGGAACTCACCTGGGAGATCTTCCGCGACACGCTGATCGAACAGGCCGAGCAAGGCGTGGATTACTTCACCATCCACGCCGGCGTGCTGCTGCGCTACGTACCGCTCACCGCCAAACGCGTCACCGGCATCGTGTCGCGTGGCGGCAGCATCCTGGCCAAGTGGTGCCTGGCCCACCACAAGGAGAACTTCCTCTACACGCACTTCGACGACATCTGCGAGATCATGAAGGCCTACGATGTGACCTTCTCGCTCGGCGACGGCCTGCGCCCGGGCTGCATCGCCGATGCCAACGACGCCGCGCAGTTCGGTGAACTGGAAACGCTGGGCGAATTGACGAAGATCGCCTGGAAGCACGATGTGCAGACCATGATCGAAGGCCCCGGCCATGTGCCGATGCAGCTGATCAAGGAGAACATGGACAAGCAGCTGCGCGAGTGCGGTGAGGCGCCGTTCTACACGCTGGGCCCGCTGACCACCGACATCGCCCCGGGTTACGACCACATCACCAGCGCGATCGGTGCGGCGATGATCGGCTGGTACGGCACGGCGATGCTCTGCTATGTCACCCCGAAGGAACACCTGGGGTTGCCCAACCGCCAGGACGTGCGTGACGGGATCATGGCCTACCGCATCGCCGCGCACGCCGCGGACCTGGCCAAGGGCCACCCCGGTGCACAGGTGCGCGACAACGCGCTGAGCAAGGCGCGCTTCGAGTTCCGCTGGGAAGACCAGTTCCACCTCGGCCTGGATCCGGAGAAGGCCAGGGAGTTCCATGACCAGACGCTGCCCAAGGACGCGCACAAGCTGGCCCATTTCTGCTCGATGTGTGGGCCGCACTTCTGCTCGATGAAGATCACCCAGGACGTGCGCGACTATGCCGCCGAACACGGCCTGTCCGAACAGGACGCGCTGCAGGAGGGCATGGCCGACAAGTCGGTGCAGTTCCGCGACCTCGGTGCGGAGGTCTATCGGCCGCAATGACGCGGCGGCCGGGGCGCTGAGCCAGCGCCCCGGCCTGCTCATCTCGCCTGCGCGGCTTCCGCGTTAAGCTCGGCGCCACACGGCCAGGGCGAGGGAAGACGATGGCGATAGCACGCACCACCAAATGGCTGGCCATCGCGCGCAGGCATCCTTCTGCATGGCTGCTGGCCGTGCAACTGCTGGGCGTGCTGCTGTACCCGGCCATGGACGAGGCCGGTGCCAGCCGCGCGCTGTT
This sequence comes from Stenotrophomonas sp. P5_B8, assembly GCF_054049855.1. Lineage (NCBI taxonomy): Bacteria > Pseudomonadati > Pseudomonadota > Gammaproteobacteria > Lysobacterales > Lysobacteraceae > Stenotrophomonas > Stenotrophomonas sp. P5_B8. The sequence goes on from NZ_JBFULO010000020.1 coordinate 23,071, forward strand.
CGGCGCGTTCGGCATAGCCGTGCTTGGCCTGTCGTTGTGGGTGGTGCGGCGCAGCCCGCTGGGGATGTGGCTGGCGCTGGTGCTGGCGATCCCGGCGGTGGTCTTCTCCATCGCCGGTGCGCTGCTGGGCAAGCCCGCCTTGACCATCACCGCGCAGCTGCTCGAATGCCTCCTGTATTTCTACACGGCTGGCAGCCTGACCGCCTACATGCTGCAGGATCACAAAGTCACCCGCGACGAGCTGTTCGCCGCCGGTGCGACATTCACCTTGCTGGCATGGGCCTTCGCGTTCGCATTCTCGGTCTGCCAGCAGTGGTATCCGGGCAGTTTCATGGCCACCAGCGAGAGCGAACTGCGCACCTGGATGGAGCTGCTTTATCTCAGCTTCAGCTTGCTGTCCGGGGTGGGGTTGAGTGATGTGGTGCCGGTGCATCCGCAGGCACGCGCATTGGTCATGCTGGAGCAGTTTGCAGGCGTGATGTACGTAGCTTTGGTGGTATCCAGGC
>NZ_JBFULO010000021.1:0-23555 GCF_054049855.1 Stenotrophomonas sp. P5_B8
GCACATAGCCCAGCGGCGCCAGCACCAGCAGGCCGCCGAAGCCCAGGATCATGGTCGGCAGCGTCCAGTGCATGCCTTCGCTGAGGTAGCGCATGCAGAAGTACAGGGTGAGCGCCGGTCCGCCCCAGCGCACCGCATGCAGGAACGCCGTCGCCCCGGGCACGATGTCCGGCGCGATGCCGAACGCCGGCAGCAGCGGTGGCACCACCGTGAGGAAGGTGAACATGATCAGGCCCAGGCCCAGCGCCAACCACAGCGCCTGGCGGAACAACGGGCCGATCTCGCGCTCGCGCCCGGCGCCGTGCAACTGCGACACCGAGGCGGTGAGCGAGATCAGCGTACCGATCGGGATCAGCATCGGCAGCCACAGCAGCGCGGTGCCGATGGTGACCGCAGCCAGCGTCTGTGTGCCGTGGTGGCCGGCGATGACGTTGTCGACGAAGGAAATCAGGCCGGTGGAAACGTGGCCCAGGACCAGCGGCAGCGCGAGCAGGCCGGTGGCGCGCACTTCGTGGGAGAGGCGCGGCGTGGGAGTTGCGATGGACATGGGAATCACAGACGACAACTACGGTCGCGCGCGGAGGGCACAGGCACCGGGTTGCAGCCGGGCATCTTACGCCCGCAGGCGATCAAAACCCACGATGGCCGGTAAACGTGCGGTTTGCGACAGAGGGCGCCACGCACTGCGTGACGCCCCGTGCCCGATCAATGCCCAACGTTCTGCTTCAACCACGCATCGCGCGCGCCCGGGGCCAGCGCCAGGAACTGGGCCCGCACCTGTTCGCGTTCCTGCGGTGGGGTGCGCTGGGCCACCAGGGTGAGCTGGGCAAGCTGGTCGGTACTGAGCTGGCGCAGGACCGCCAGCGCCGGCTCACGCTGCTCGGCCGGCAGGTAGCCAAACAGACCCTGCAGCTTGGGGAACAGCTGGCCCAGCTGCGGGCCGAGCAGCCAGCCACCGCGGAAGYGCTGGTCCTGCTGGGCGAAACGCTCGCGCAGGGCCTGTTGCTGGGCCGGTGGCAACGCGGCGATGCGGCGCGCGGCCTCGCGCACGCGCGCGCGCTCGGGTTCGGGCAAGGCCTGCCATGCCGCGTAGCGGCTGCGCAGGTCGCGCAGCTGCGCCGGATCCAGCGCGGCCGGCGTGGCCGGAATGGCCGGGCGGGTCGTCGGTACCGGGGTGGCGCTGGAGGGCACCGGCAGCGGCAAAGCCACCGATTCCGGCGCCGCCGCTGCGCTGCCTGCCAGCGACAGGCCCACGACCAGGCTCAGGAGCGTCTTACTCATCGGTGCTGGTCTCCAGGCCGGCCGTCGCCGGTTCCGGGCGGCTGGGTTGCGGTTGCGATTCGTCGACCGGTACCGGCCCGCCTGCGGCAAACCAGGCATACAGGTCGGCGTCCCGCGCTACCGCCAGCGCCGGATCAGCCAGCATCGCCGCGTCGCTGGCGGTGTGTGCCGGGTCGACCGGGGCGGTCACCGGCAGATCCTCGGCGGGCAGTTCCTCCACCGTCACCGGGCCGGTGTCGCCCACGGCGCCTTCCGGCGTGCTGGCGACCGGATCGGTGCCGTGGCGCGCGTGCTTCCACCAGGCTGCGCCGCCAAGCAGGACCCCGGTGGTGACCGCCACGATCAGCAACCCCTTCCATGGCAGTCGGCGTGCCCCCCGGCGCTTCGGCGCACGCGTCGGCCGGGCGTCGGCCTTGTTCGGGGTGCGCCAGGAGGCGGTGTCCTGGCTCGGCGCAGGCGCGGCGACGGGTTGCTGCAGCCGCTGCAGGCGCGACAGCGGCAGGTCGCGCAGGCGCAGCTGCACCTGCTCGGCCAGCGCGCGCCAGGCAGACGCATCGGGATGGCCCTGGGCATCGCGCGGGCACGCCTCGGCCAGGGCCTGCTGATAGTCGGCCACGGGCAGATCGAGGATCTGCGCAGCGGCGGCCTCGTCCAGGCTGCCGCCGATGCGCAGCAGCAGCGCCAGCCGCGCCGCCGGTGCCAGCGCAGGCAGGTGGGCCAGTTCCGGCGGCCACTGGCCGCCGGCGGCGGGCACCCGGATCGGGGTGCGATGGGCCAGCAGGATCCAGAAACGGTCCGGCCACTGCGCCATCGGCACGTCGCTGGCGATACCGGCGAAGGCCCGCATCACCGCCACCAGGGCCTGTTCGGCCACGGTCGGGTCGCCGCATTGCAGCTCGGCCACCACCAGCGCGCGGCGTTCAACGCCACGCAGGAACGCCGACAGCGCGCCGGCTGCGGTAGAGGAAACGGGGGCCGTCGCAGCCGTCATAGCAACTCCATCAAGTGCGGAAATGATAGCGATTGCGTCGCTGATCGGGCGTGCCAATGTAGGCCACGTGTGAAGACGCAGAGGCCGGATAGACGCAGGTACGGGCGCAGGTTGTGCACAGCATCAATGAAATCCGCCGCCCGAGAGGGCGTGAAGGGGGGTGTGGTCATGTTTCAGCTTTGTTTCACAGATATCTTATTGTTTTAATTGACTATTGTTGTGTGGCTATTTTTTGACCAAGTTGAGGAAGACGTCGGAACTCCCTGACCCCGGGCCCGCAGTTCGCCAGTGGTGCACAGACTTATCCACAGAAGATGTGGATAAGCCTGAATCTCTCGACAGGACAGATATTTAGCCACTATTTAGGTTGGGCGAGTCAGCGTGGGGAGCGTGTCACAGGTCGCTGCCGGGCATGAGATGGACAGCTACACTGCTGCGATGCCCAGCTCCGATCCGGCCCTGCCCCTGTCGCTTACTGGCGGCCCTACCCCCCTGCTGAATGCGCCGACCCTCCAGGTTGCGGTGCCGCTGCCCCTGCCGCAGTGGTTCGACTACGCCCCACCGCCGGGCGAGCCGCCGCATGCGGGGATGATCGGCCGCCGGATACGGGTGCCGTTCGGGTCTCGCGAACTGGTCGGGGTGGTCGCGGCGATCGGCACGGTCGCCGATGGCGGCAGCCTGCGCGCCGCGCTGGAATGGATCGATGACGCACCGCTGTTGCGCGAGGAGCTGTGGAGCTCGCTGCAGTGGCTGGCCCGCTACACCCATGCGCCGTTGGGCGAAGTGGTCAGCACCGCGTTGCCGGCGCCGTTGCGGCGCGGCGATGCGCTGCCCGACACCCATCGTTGGGGCTGGCAGCTGACCGAAGCGGGCCACGCGCAGCGGGACCGCCTGCGCGCCGGCACCCGGCCGCAGCGGTTGGGCGCCTTGCTGGCTGACGGGGTGGTGGACGAGGACGTGCTGGACGCGCGCATGGACGACTGGCGCAGCGCTGCCCGCGCCCTGGCCAAGCGCAACCTGGTGGAGCGGATCGCGCTGGACCATCAACGCGCGGTGACGCAGGCCAGTGCCGGACCGCCGCCGAATCCCGAGCAGGCCGAGGCGATCGCCGCGATCACCGCCGGCACCGGCTTCGGGGCCTACCTGCTGGACGGGGTGACCGGCAGCGGCAAGACCGAGGTGTACCTGCAGGCGATCGTGGACTGCCTGGCACGGGGTCGCCAGGCGCTGGTGCTGGTGCCGGAAATCGGCCTGACCCCGCAGACCCTGTCGCGCTTCCGCAAACGTCTGGGCATCCCGGTGCACGTGCTGCATTCGGGCCTGAACGACAACGAGCGCGCGCGGGTGTGGGCGGCGGCGGCGCGCGGCGAGGCGCAGGTGATCGTCGGCACGCGCTCGGCGGTGTTCACCCCGTTGCCCAACGCCGGCCTGATCGTGGTCGACGAAGAACACGATGGCAGCTACAAACAGCAGGATGGCATCCGCTACCACGCGCGTGATTTCGCGCTGGTACGGGCCAAGGCGCTGGACGTGCCGGTGGTGCTGGGCAGCGCGACGCCCTCGCTGGAATCGCTGCACAACGCGCAGGCCGGACGCTACACGCACCTGCGCCTGAAACAGCGCGCCGGCGAGGCGCGACCGCCGCGCGTGCGCGTGCTGGATGTACGCAAGCGACCGTTGCGCGATGGCCTGTCGCCGGAGGTGCTGCAGGGCATCGCCGACCACCTGCAGGCCGGCCACCAGGTGCTGGTGTTCAAGAACCGGCGCGGCTATGCGCCGGTGCTGCTGTGCCACGACTGTGGCTGGACCGCGCCGTGCCAGCGCTGCGATGCACCGATGACGGTGCACGCCGGCGGGCGCCGCCTGCAGTGCCACCATTGCGGTGCGCGCCAGTCCGCGCCGCTGGCCTGCCCGGACTGCGGCAGCCTGGCGCTGCAGCCGCAGGGCATCGGCACCGAGCGGCTGGAAGAACACCTGGTGCAGGCCTTCGCCGACTACCCGGTGATCCGTATCGACCGCGGCACGACCTCGCGTCGCGATGCGCTGGAAACCCAGCTGGCCACGCTCGGCGACCGCGCCGGCATCCTGGTGGGCACGCAGATCCTGGCCAAGGGCCACGACCTGCCCAAGCTGACCCTGGTGGTGGTGGTGGGGATCGATGAGGGGCTGTTCTCGGCCGATTTCCGCGCCAGCGAAAAACTCGCCCAGCAGTTGATCCAGGTGGCCGGCCGCGCCGGTCGCGCCACCGACCCCGGCGAGGTCTGGCTGCAGACCCACCACCCCGGGCACCCCCTGCTGGAAACACTGGTCAATGGCGGCTACCACGCCTTCGCCGAGGCCGAGCTGCAGCAGCGCGAAGCGGCCGGTTTCCCGCCATTTGCGCACCTGGCGCTGCTGCGTGCCGAGGCCCAGCAGGTGGAGCATGCCAACGCGATGTTGAGTGCGGTGCGCGGATTGATTCCCGAAGAGGCGGCAGTGGAGCGCTACGGTCCGATGCCCGCGCCAATGCCGCGCCGGGCCGGATACCAGCGTACGCAGCTGCTGCTGTCGGCGCCGGYCCGGCGCCCGTTGCATGGGGTGCTGGATCTGATCACGCCGCAGATCCATGGGTTGCCGCAGGCGCGGAAGGTGCGCTGGTCGCTGGATGTGGATCCGACGGATCTGTATTGAGGCGGTCGCCTCGGTACAGACCCATTGCGCGCGCCATCCTGTGCTTCAGGTCAACGCAGTCATTACGCCGCGCTGATACGCCGGCCGCTGTTTGAGGCGTTCGTACCAGGCGGCCAGGTGCGGCAGGTGCGGGCGCTGGATCGGCATTTCGAACCAGGCGTAGATGAAGGCGCCGAGCGGGATATCCCCCATCGCGAAGTCGTCGCCGGAGAGCCACGGCTGCCGCGACAACGCGTCATCGGCCATCGCCAGCAGTTCGCCCGAGCGCACCAGCGCCGCGGCGATGCGTGCTTCATCGCGGTCGGCCGGGGCGGTGCGCAGCGTGCCCCAGAACAGATCGCGGAACACCCCGGCGAAGGTGGACGTGGTCCAGTCCATCCACTTTTCCGACTGCGCGCGGGCGACTACGTCTTCGGGGTACAGCGTGCCCAGCGCGTACCGCGCCGACAGGTAGCGCACGATGGTGTTGGATTCCCACAGCGGCAGGCCATGGTCTTCGATCACCGGCACCAGCCCGTTGGGATTCATCGCGCGGTATTCGGGCGACTGGGTGCCGCCGAACGCGCCGCCGACCTGGATCGACTCGTACGGCGCCCCGATTTCCTCCGCGCACCACAGCACCTTGCGCACGTTGCTTGAATTGTGGCGGCCCCAGATCTTCAGCATGTTGGATGTCCCAGTCGCAAGAGGCGTGGCACCGGGCCGCGCGGTGCCGCTACGATACGCCGATCGGCGGCGTGGCCGTCACCTCAAGGATGAAATGGAATGTTCACCCAGTTCCTCGAAATCGGCTTGTTGTGCGTCGGTGTGGTGATGTTGGTGGTGGGCTACCGCCGCAACCATCGCAACCTGATGCTGGCCGCGGCCCTGGTGCTGATGTCCTTCGGGACGCTGCAGGACTTCAGCCGTGGGGTCATCGACGGCTACCAGAGATCCGATGCGAAGACGCTGTAGTTCGATTCTGCCCCCGGTGTTGCCTCACCCGTCCAACCGGATGCCTGCCGTGCACGCGACCCGATGCAGGCGTTACTTGGCCGGCTTGGCCGCACTCTTCTTCGGCAGCGCGCGCACGTAGGTGGATTTGCCGTCCTTCTYCATCTCGAACAGCCCGGTGGCGGCCAGCAGCTCGCTCAGCTTGCCATAGCCGTAATTGCGCGAATCGAACGAGGCCTGGTTGCCGATCTGGCTGCCGACCGGTCCCAGGTGCGACCAGCCATCGTCGGCCTCGGCCGAGGCCACCGCACTGCGCAGCATCTGCACCAGGCGCGTGTCGCTGCGCAGCTCCGGGCCACTCTTGCGCGGGCGCGCTTCCTCGTTGCCATGCTCCACCTCCACGTCGGCAGCCAGGTCCTGCCCGAGCGCTTCCAGGTAAGTGAACTTGGAGCAGGCATTGACGAACGGTTCGGGGGTTTTCTTTTCCCCGAAGCCGTACACCTTGACCCCGTCGGTGAGCAGGCGCATCACCAACGGGGTGAAGTCCGCATCGCTGGATACGATCGCAAACCCATCCAGGTTGCGGGCGTACAGCATGTCCATCGCATCGATCACCATGGCCATGTCCGAGGCGTTCTTGCCGCGGCTGTAGGCGAACTGCTGGATCGGCCGGATCGCGTAGGCATGCAGCACCGATTCCCAGCCTTTCAGCGACGGACTCTTCCAGTTGCCGTAGGCGCGGCGCACGTTGGCCACGCCGTAGCGCGCCACTTCGGCCAGCACCACGTCGATCTTCGACGAGGGCGCGTTGTCGGCATCGATCAGCAACGCGATGCGCTTTTCCGGCTCGGTCATCTCAGCCTCCACGGCACTCAGGACATGGCCGCCGGCAAGCGCGACGGCCCCTGAACCCAGTATCTGTCATCCACGTGAATGTTCCGCTTCACGTGCGACGATAGAACGCGTCGACCATGTCCCCCATGGGCCGGACGGCCGGCCCCCAAGGAGTCCCTGCATGACCCGCGATCCCCTGCCCCACCTTGTCATCATCGGTGGTGGTTTCGCCGGCCTCTGGGCCACGCGCGCCTTGGCCGGCGCGCGCATCCGCATCACCCTGGTGGACCGCCGCAACCACCATCTGTTCCAGCCGCTGCTGTACCAGGTTGCCACCGCCGGGCTGTCCGCGCCGGACATCGCCGCGCCGCTGCGCCACATCCTCGGCGACCAGCGCAATGTGGAAGTGCGCCTGGGCGAAGTCACCGCGATCGACAAGGACTCCCGCCAGATCATCCTGGCCGACGGCAGCCACCTCGGCTACGACACTCTCATGCTGTGCACTGGTGCCACGCACGCCTACTTCGGCCACGACGAATGGGCCGCCGATGCGCCCGGCCTGAAGACCCTGGACGATGCGCTTGCACTGCGCCGCAAGCTGCTGCTCGCCTTCGAGCGCGCCGAGGCCGAGCCCGATCCGGCGCGCAAGGCGGCTTGGCTCAGCTTCGCGGTAGTGGGCGGTGGCCCGACCGGCGTCGAGCTGGCCGGCACCCTGGCCGAGATCGCCCGGCACACGCTGCGCAATGAATTCCGCCACATCGACCCGGCCAGCGCCAAGGTGCGGCTGGTGGAAGCCGGTCCGCGCGTGCTGTCGACCTTCCCCGAGGTGCTCTCGCTCAAGGCCCGCCGCCAGCTGGAAAAACTGGGCGTGGAAGTACTCACCGGTACGCCGGTCAGCGACATCAACAGCGATGGCTTCCAGCTCGGCGATCACTTCGTCCCCGCGCGCACCGTGGTGTGGGCTGCCGGCGTGGCCGCCTCGCCGCTGGCGCGCACGTTGGACGTCCAGCTGGACCGCGCCGGCCGCGTGCCGGTGCAGCCAGACCTCACCCTGGACGGCCATCCGGAAATCTTCGTCGCCGGCGACCTGGCCGCGCTCAGCCAGGCCGACGGCCGGCCGGTGCCCGGCGTGGCGCCTGCGGCCAAGCAGATGGGCAAGCATGTGGCGGCGATCATCCGCGCACGGTTGGAGAACAAGCCCGCGCCCGGGCCGTTCAAGTACCAGGACTTCGGCAACCTGGCCACGATCGGGCGCATGGCCGCGATCGTGCACCTGGGCAGGCTGCAGTTGTCCGGCGTGCTGGCCTGGTGGTTCTGGCTGGCCGCGCACGTGTTCTTCCTGATCGGCTTCCGCAACCGCATCGTGGTGCTGCTTAACTGGGCGGTGGCATACTGGAGCTACCAGCGCAGCGCGCGGATCATTTTCGGGGATGACCGTGAGGATCGGCGGAGGAAGGCCATCCCGTCTGCGCCCGATCCGGATGAGACGTCATCGCGATGATCAGGATGTAACGCTTGCCCGGAATGTGCGAGGTTGTTCGGTGACACTGGACGGGCTCATTGCTTCGGCTTGCTGTACCACAGCGCATTGACGATGACCCAACGCGCGCCGAAACGGCCCATGTGGAAATAGTCCACGAACCATGGCGTTTCCAGCCGCACCGAGGCGGCGTTGCCGGTCACGTCCAGCACCCGGCAGCTGCGGTTCCACTGCTCCTTCGGCGTTTTCAGAGCGCCCTGCCGGGTCAGCCCGACCAGCTCTTCCTTGGACATCCGCCGCAGCCCGAGCCGCTCGTCCGGGGTATCCCCCAGGATGGCGCGCTTGGCTAGGTCCGGGTGCAGCGAACGTGCGACGCGCTGTGGATCGGCTTCGAGCTGGCCGTCCACGTAATCGAAACAGGTCGCCTCGATGGCCGCCAGCGTGGCCGGATCCGGAACGATTGCGGCGGGCGGGGCGGTTGCGGCGGCGGCAAGGATCAGGAACAGGGCGGACATCGGTGCTCTCCGGCAGGTGCGCGAATGAAGGGCGGGGTCGCGTGCAGTACGTGGCGTGCTGAAGGGCGTCAGCCCTGCGAAACGCACCCCCACCCATCCAGCCGTCCGCTGTAGGGAATGGCTTCGGTACCCAGCAGGCCTTCGAAGCCGGCGATGTTGTGGTGGGTCGGCACCATCAGCGGGTGCACCAGGATCTGCCAGGGGAACTCGTCGTTGCCTTCGTAGCGGGCGAAGGACACCTTCTGTTCGTTCTTGAGCAGGTGCACGGCAAAGGCAATGGCCACGTCTTCGGTGGGGAAGATCAGCGCGAAATCCACCTCGCGGGGAATCGACAGGTCATCACCGTCCTGCAGCATGTTCCACAGCACATCGCCGTTTTCGTCTTCCGGGTACAGGATCAGGTCGCGGGACATGGCACTCCAGGGGTTCAGCAGGCCGATCACCGGCAGATGCACGATGGTATGTCGGCGGCGAACACGCGAACAAGCGACGCGCGGCCCGCAGCGTCCGGCGCTACGCCGATTCCACCGCCTGCAGCCACGCCAGCTTGCGCGCCCGCGGCTGGCGCTTGAGCTGCCATTCGGCCTTGGAGGCGGTGGCGCGGTCCGGGTAGGCGCGCATCGCCAGCAGCTTCACCGGCGGATTGGCGCGGGTGTATTTGGCCCCCTTGCCGTCCACATGGGCCTGGAAGCGGGCCGCCACGTCGTTGCTGATGCCGGCGTAGTAGCTGCCGTTGCGGCATTCCAGCAGGTAGACGTACCAGGGGGCGGGTTCAGCGGGCATACCGGGATTATCCACCGGCGCGGGGTCGCTGGCTGCTAGAATCCGGCCCGGATGCAGGAGAGAGGCGCCGCGCTGGCGCCCGCCGAAGGCGCAGGCTCCCATAATCGCTCAGGCCGGTGGCTGCACAGCCACCAACCATGCATCCGACACGCCGATCTGGAGAGAGGTCTTCAATGACCCGCCGAAGGGGCACGTGGCCTTGGCCACTGAACTCTCAGGCAAAAGGACAGCGGGAGCGGCAACGGAATCCCATCCCACGACAGTGCCCTGCGCTGGCGTGTGGTGTGCGTGGTTCCGTCCTCGCCTGCCGTTGCCCGGAGTTCCCGCCATGCTGCTCTCCCTGATTTACCTCATCGCCATTTCCGCCGAAGCCATGACCGGCGCACTGTCGGCCGGGCGGCGGCGCATGGACCTGTTCGGCGTGGTGATCATCGCCTGCGTCACCGCGCTCGGCGGCGGCTCGCTGCGCGACATCGTGCTGGGCCACTACCCGCTGGGCTGGGTGAAACACCCGGAGTACCTGGGCTTCACCATCTGCGCGGCCTTGATCGCCACCTGGGTGGCGCGCTGGATGCACCACTTCCGCCGCACCTTCCTGGTGCTGGACGGACTCGGGCTGATCTGTTTCACCCTGATCGGCTGCGCGGTGGCGCGCGAGGCCGGCCACGCCGCACCGATCGTGCTGATCTCCGGGATGCTGACCGGCGCCTTCGGCGGCGTGCTGCGCGATGTACTGTGCAACGAGGTGCCGCTGATCTTCCAGAAGGAACTGTATGCGGTGATCACGCTGTTCACCGGCGCGGCCTACTTGGGCCTGCTGGAACTGGGCGTGTCGCTCAATGCGGCCACGCTGTGGTGCCTGGGCGGTGGCTTCCTGCTGCGCCTGCTGGCGATCCACTTCAACTGGGAAATGCCCAAGTTCGTCTACCGCGACGAGGTGCATTGAACGGAACGTTCAATGCACCTGTAGCGCCCGGCCGTTGGCCGGGCGACCTTGTACCGGCCAACGGTCGGTACCGCAGCGTTCATTGCATCCCATGACCAAGGGCATGTGAGCGCAGACTGCCGCACGCGGTAACATGACGCCCCCGACCCTCCCGGGTCGGCATCCAGCCACGCTGCGGCATTCGACCAGCGGCCCCGCCAGACAACCCCACTTCGCCCCGCCTGCCCCCACGGGCCGGTAAACCATGGACGCGTTCGCCGTATGGCGCACGCGCAGGATGCCCCATGTCTGCCCCGCTGCCCTCGCGTTCCCGTCGTCTGTTCAAACCGCTGTTGGTCGTGGCCGTGCTGGCCGCCGCCGCCATCGCCTGGCGCGTGCTCGCGCCGGCACCGGCCGCCGACGCGGCGCCTGCCGCTGCCGCCACGCCCGTCCGCGTGGCCACCGTCGTACGCGAGGACCTGGTGGTACGCCTGAAGGCGCTGGGCACCGTCACCCCGTTGCACACGGTGAGCCTGCGCAGCCGCGTGGATGGCGAACTGCTGCGGCTGTCGTTCCGCGAGGGCGAGCACGTCAAGGCCGGCGCCCTGATCGCCGAGATCGATCCGCGCGCCTACCAGGTGGCGCTGTCGCGTGCGCTGGGCACCCAGCAGCAGAACCTGGCCGAGCTGGACAACGCCCAGGCCCAGCTCAAACGCTATGAAGAACTGCAGCGCAGGCACTTCGTCTCCGCGCAGGACCTGAGCGACCAGCAGAGCAAGGTGCGCCAGCTGCAGGGTCGTCGCCAGACCGACCAGGCCGCGGTCGATGAAGCGCGCCTGCAGTTGCAGTACACCCGCATCACCGCACCGGTTGCGGGCCGCATGGGCCTGCGCAACGTGGACGTCGGCAACCTGGTGCGCAGCAGCGATACCGAACCGCTGGCCACCATCACCCAGACCACGCCGATCAGCGTGCTGTTCACCGTGCCCGAGCCGGACCTGCCGGCCGTGGTGGCCGCCGTGCGCGCCGCGCCGGAACTGCGCGTGGAAGCGTGGGATCGCGAAGAGCGCCAGTCGTTGGGCGGGGGCGTGCTGTCCAGTCTGGACAACCGCATCGATACCGCCACCGGCACGCTGAAGCTGCGCGCGCAGTTCGCCAACGCCGACGAGGCACTGTTTCCCAACCAGTTCGTCAACATCCGCCTGCAGGTGAGCAGTGCCGATGCGCTGGTGATCCCCAATGCGGCGGTGCAGTTCGGCAGCAAGGGCAACTACGTGTACGTGATCGCCGCGGACAACACCTCGCACCTGCGCAACGTGGTGCTGGGCCCGGCCGAGGGTGAGCGCGTGTCGGTGCGCGAAGGGCTCAAGGCCGGCGAGCGGGTGGTGGTGGAGGGCATCGATGGCCTGCGCGAAGGCGCCAAGGTAGAGGTGGTCAGCCAGGATCCGCCGCGGACCGAGGCATGAACCTGTCGCGTGTCTTCATCGAGCGCCCGGTAGCCACCACGCTGCTGATGGTGGCGCTGCTGCTGTCCGGGGTGATGGCGTACCGGCTGTTGCCGGTGGCGGCGCTGCCGCAGGTGGACTATCCGATCATCCAGGTCACCACGCTGTATCCCGGCGCCAGCCCGGGGGTGACCACCAGCGCGGTGACCGCACCGCTGGAGCGCCAGCTCGGGCAGATTCCCGGGCTGAAGCAGATGTCTTCGACCAGCTCCGGTGGCGCATCGGTGATCACCCTGCAGTTCTCGCTGCAGGTCGCCCTCGGCGTGGCCGAGCAGGAAGTGCAGGCGGCCATCAATGCCGCCGACAGCTTCCTGCCCGACGACCTGCCGGTGCCGCCGGTGTACCGCAAGGTCAACCCGGCCGATACCCCGATCCTGACGCTGGCGGTGACCTCGCAGGGGCTGTCGCTGCCGCAGGTGCATGACCTGGTGGATACGCGCATGGCCCAGCGGCTGTCGCAGTTGCCGGGCGTGGGCCTGGTCAGCCTGGCCGGCGGCCAGCGCCCGGCGGTGCGGATCCAGGTGAATCCCTCGGCGCTGGCCGCCAACGGGCTGAGCATGGCCAGCATCCGCACGGCGGTGGGCGCGGCCAACGTCAACCTGCCCAAGGGCAGCTTCGACGGCCCCACGCGCGCGATCATGCTCGATGCCAACGACCAGATGCGCTCGGTAAGCGAGTACCAGGCGTTGATTCTCGCCTACAAGGACGGTGCGCCGCTGCGGCTGGGCGATGTGGCCAGCATCGAAGATGGCGCCGAGAACCGGCAGCTGGCCGCGTGGTCGGGCACCACGCCGGCAGTGCTGATCAACATCCAGCGCCAGCCCGGGGCCAACGTGATCGCGGTGGTGGACCAGGTGCGTGCGCTGTTGCCGCAGCTGCAGGCCTCGCTGCCCAAGGGCGTGGACGTGGCGGTGCTGAGCGACCGCACCGAGTCGATCCGCGCCTCCATCCGTGGCGTGCAGCACGAGCTGCTGATCGCCATCGCGCTGGTGGTGATGGTCACCTTCGTGTTCCTGCGCAACCTGCCGGCCACGATCATTCCCAGCATCGCGGTGCCGCTGTCGCTGGTGGGCACCTTTGGGGTGATGCTGCTGGCCGGGTTCTCGCTCAACAACCTGACGCTGATGGCGCTGACCATCGCCACCGGTTTCGTGGTCGACGATGCGATCGTGATGCTGGAGAACATCGCCCGCCATATCGAGCGCGGCGCCAGCCCGATGCAGGCCGCGTTGAAGGGCGCGAAACAGATCGGCTTCACCCTCATCTCRCTGACCGTATCGCTGATCGCGGTCCTGATCCCGCTGCTGTTCATGGCCGATGTGGTCGGCAAGCTGTTCCACGAGTTTGCGATCACCCTGGCGGTGGCGATCGGCATTTCGCTGCTGGTGTCGCTGACCCTGACCCCGATGATGTGCGCGCGCCTGCTCAAGGCCGGGCATGCCACGCGTCGCGATGCGGACGGCCGGGAGTCGTCGCAGCAGGGCGACCCGTTCGACCGCGTGGTGGCTCTTTACGACCGCCAGCTGCAGTGGGTGCTGCAGCACCAGCCGCTGATGCTGGGCGCCACGGTGGCCACGCTGCTGCTTACCGCCGCGCTGTATGTGTGGGTGCCCAAGGGCTTCTTCCCGGTGCAGGATGCCGGGCTGATCCAGGGCATCAGCGAAGCGCCGCAGTCGATCTCGTTCCAGGCCATGGCGCAGCGCCAGCAGGCGCTGGCCGATGCATTGCTGGGCGATGAAGACGTGGCCAGCCTGTCGTCCTTCATCGGCGTGGATGGCAACAACGCCACGCTCAACAGCGGGCGGCTGCTGATCGAACTGAAGCCGCACGCACAGCGCAGCAGCGACGCGCAGGCGATCATCGCGCGGCTGCAGCAGCGCGTGGCGCGCGTGCCGGGCATCCGGCTGTACCTGCAGCCGGTGCAGGAACTGGGCATCGAGGACCGGATCAGCCGCACCCAGTACCAGTTCACCCTGACCAGCCCGGACAGCGACCAGCTCGCGCAGTGGACATCGACGCTGCTGGCGCACCTTCAACAATCGGCCGCCTTGGCCGATGTGGCCAGCGACCTTCAGGATCAGGGCCTGCAGGCGCATGTGCTGATCGACCGGGCAGCGGCCGCGCGGCTGGGCATCAGCGTGGATGCGGTAGCCGATGCACTGTACGACGCGTTCGGCCAGCGCCAGATTTCCACCATTTTCACCCAGGCCAACCAGTACCGGGTGGTGCTGGAAGCGCGCCCGGCTGTGGCGTTCGGGCCGGATGCGATCGCGCGCCTGCATGTGGCCGGCGCCGATGGCAAGCAGGTACCGTTGAGCGGCATCGCACGGATCGAACAGCGTCCGGCGCACCTGCTGGTCAACCACGTGGGCCAGTTCCCGGCGGTAACGTTCTCGTTCAACCTGGCGCGCGGTGCCTCGCTGGGTGAGGCGGTGGAGGCGATCGAAGACGCACGCGCGGCGATCGGCCTGCCGGCGGGCGTGGAGTTGCGCCTGCAGGGGGCGGCCGATGCGTTCCGCGCGTCGCTGTCGAGCACGCTGTGGCTGGTGCTGGCCGCGGTGGTGGTGATGTACCTGGTGTTGGGCGTGCTGTATGAGAGCTTCATCCACCCCATCACCATCCTGTCCACCCTGCCCTCGGCCACGGTCGGCGCGCTGCTGGCGTTGCTGCTGAGCGGGCGCAGCCTGGACCTGATCGCGGTGATCGGCATCGTGCTGCTGATCGGGCTGGTGAAGAAGAACGCGATCATGATGATCGACTTCGCGCTGGAGGCCGAGCGCGAGTCCGGCATGGCGCCGCGCCAGGCGATCCACCAGGCCGCGCTGCTGCGCTTCCGCCCGATCCTGATGACCACGCTGGCCGCGCTGTTCGGTGCGATCCCGCTGATGTTCGCCAGCGGCTCCGGCGCGGAGCTGCGCCAGCCGCTGGGCGTGGTGATGGTGGGCGGGCTGATCGTCAGCCAGGTGCTCACCCTGTTCACCACGCCGGTGATCTACCTGTTCTTCGACCGCTTCCGGCAACGGCCGATGGCCGTGGCCGACGATGCGGCCGAGGCCCACGCGTGAGTCCGCTGTCGCGGGCGATCGGCTGGTTTGTGCACCACCCGGTGGCGACCCTGCTGTTGTCGGTGGCGGTGGTGCTGGCTGGCCTGCTGGGTCTGCGGCTGCTGCCGGTGGCGCCGCTGCCGCAGGTGGACTACCCGGCCATCAACGTCAGCGCCAGCCTTCCCGGGGCCAGCCCGGAGTCGATGGCCGCCAACGTGGCCACGCCGCTGGAACGCGCGCTGGGCACCCTCCCGGGGCTGAGCCGGATCGACTCGGCGAGTACCCAGGGCTCGACCCAGATCGAGTTGCAGTTCGAACTTGGCCGCGACGTGGACAGCGCCGCGCGCGACGTGCAGGCCGCGATCAATGCCGCCCGCGCGCAGCTGCCCAGTGGCATGCCGGGCATGCCCCAGTACAGCAAGGTCAACCCCTCGCAGGCACCGATCCTGGCGCTGGCGCTGAGTTCGGACAGCCTCTCGCCCGGGCAGATTTTCGATGTGGCCTCCACGGTAATCGCGCAGAAGCTGGCGCAGATTCCCGGCGTCGGTGAGGTGCAGGTCGGCGGAAGCTCGCTGCCGGCGGTGCGCGTGTCGCTCGATCCCAACGCGCTCAACCAGCGCCGCGTGGCGTTGGACGACGTGGCTGCGGCGATCCGCAACGCCAACGCGCTCAAGCCTCTGGGCACCGTGGCCAGCCAGGGCCGGCAATGGCAGCTGGACGCAAGCCTGCAGCTGCGTAGCGCCGCCGAGTACCGTGCGTTGATCATCGCCATGCGCGACGGCCGGCCCGTGCACCTGCAGGACGTGGCGACGGTGAGCGAAGGGGTGGAGGACCGCTACGCCAGCGGCTTCCACAACGAACGCCCAGCCGTGCTGCTGATCGTGAGCCGGCAGCCGGACGCCAACATCATCGAGACCGTCGATGCGATCAACGCGCAGATGGACACCCTGCAGGCACTGCTGCCGGCCAGCATCGACATGCAGGTGGTGATGGACCGCTCGCCGGTGATCCGCGCCACCCTGCGCGAGGCCGAACTGACCCTGCTGCTGGCCATCGCCCTGGTGGTGCTGGTGGTGCTGGCCTTCCTCGGCCATTGGCGTGCGGCGCTGGTGCCGACCCTGGCCATTCCGGTGTCGTTGCTGGGCGCGCTGGCGGTGATCGCCCTGCTGGGCTTCTCGCTCAACACGCTCTCGCTGATGGCGTTGATCGTGGCGGCGGTGCTGGTGGTGGACGATGCCATCGTGGTGCTGGAGAACATCGCCCGCCATCGCGAAAACGGGGCATCGCCGATGGACGCGGCGCTGCGCGGTGCCGGTGAGGTGGGCGCCACGCTGTTGTCGATGAACATCGCGCTGGCCGTGGTGTTCGTCTCGATCCTGTTCCTGGACGATTTCGTGGAGAAGCTGTTCCGCGAATTCTCGCTGACCCTGGTGGCGGCGATGGGGGTGTCGCTGTTGGTCTCGCTCAGCCTGACCCCGATGCTGTGCGCGCGGCTGCTCGGGCGTGAACGGCCCGGCGCCGGTAACGCGCTGCAGCGTGGCGGTACCGCGCTGTTCGAGCGTCTGCGTGGCGGCTATGTGACCAGCCTGCAGACAATGCTGCGCTGGCTGGCCGTGCCGTTGCTGCTGTTCGCGGCGGTGATCGGCCTGAACGTGTGGCTGTTCCAGCAGGTGCCCAAGGGCATTGTGCCCAAGCAGGACACCGCGCAGCTGCGTGGCTTCGCGCGCGGCGATGACGGGCTATCGTTCCAGGTGATGCAGCCCAAGATCGACGCCTACCGCAAACTGCTGCTGGCCGACCCGGCGATCAGCGACATCATCGGCTATATCGGCGGGCGCAGCGGGGTCAACAATGCGTTCATCATGATCAAGATGAAGCCGCTGGCCGAGCGCAAGGTGTCCAGTCAGCAGGTGATCGACCGCCTGCGGACGAACATGCCGAAAATTCCTGGCGGCGGCCTGTTCCTGTGGGTGGACCAGGACATCAAGCTGGAAGGCAGCGGCGACAGTGGCCAGTACGAGTTCCAGCTGCTGTCCGGCGAACTGGCGCCACTGCGGCAGTGGGCGCCCAAGGTCGCCAACGCACTGCGCGCCCTGCCCGAGCTGGTGGATGTGGAATCCAAGGGCGACGAAGGCATGCGCCAGGTGGTGCTGGACATCGACCGCGACGCCGCCGCGCGGCTCGGCGTGGACATGCGCATGATCGCCTCGGTGCTCAACAACGCCTTCAGCCAGCGCCAGGTGGCCACGCTGTACGACACCCTCAACCAGTACCGCGTGGTGATGGAACTGGACCCGCGTTATACCCAGGACCCGTCCACGCTCGACCAGATCCACGTGATCGGCAAGGACGGCCAGCGCCTGCCGTTGTCCTCGATTGCCAGCTGGTCCTATGGCATGGCGCCGGACCGCATCTACCACAGCCAGCAGTTCGCCTCGGTGTGGATCGAGTTCGCGCTGGCGCCGGGCGTCACCCTGGACCAGGCGGTGAAGGCGGTGGACCGGGCGATGGCCGGGATCATGTTGCCTACCCATGTGCAGGCCAGGCTGAGTGGCGAGGCCGGTGGCTTCGAAAAACTGCGCGAGCGGCAGCTGTGGCTGATCGTGGGTGCCATGCTGGCGGTGTACCTGGTGCTGGGTGTGCTGTACGAGAGCTTCCTGCAACCGCTGGCGATCCTGTCCACCCTGCCCTCGGCCGGCGTGGGGGCGCTGCTGGCACTGATGGCGTTCGGCAATGCGTTGAACCTGATCTCGCTGCTGGGGCTTTTCCTGCTGGTGGGCGTGGTGATGAAGAACACCATCCTGATGATCGACTTCGCGCTGTCGGCCGAACGCGAGCGCGGGTTGCCGTCGTACGACGCCATCTGCGAAGCGGCGCGGCTGCGTTTCCGGCCGATCCTGATGACCAGCGTGGCGGCGCTGCTGGGCACGTTGCCGTTGATGCTGGCCACTGGCGAGGGCTGGGAGATGCGCCAGCCGCTGGGCATCGCGATCGTAGGCGGGTTGCTGGTGAGCCAGTGGTTGACGTTGTACACGACGCCGGCGATCTATCTGGCGTTGGCGCGGTTGCSGCGCACCCCGTGATCAYCGGRCCCGCGACACMCCTCCGGTAGAGCCACCCCATGGGTGGCTGCTCGTCCGCCGCGGTCCGCGTGCAGCCACCCATGGGGTGGCTCTACACSYGGTAACGTCYTGGCSGGATGGGCGGACACGCGTGATCAACGTGTTCCTGCGCGCGCGACGCGCGTGGTTGGCCGCGCTGCCGTGCGCGCGGCTGCCGCGTTACGCGGCCTCGCTGATCCGGGCCGCGCGGCGCGCGCGTACCGCGTCGGCCAGGCTTTCCAACACCGCCAGCGAGCTCTCCCAACCAATGCAGCCATCGGTGATGCTCTGGCCGTAGGTCAGCGGCTGCCCGTCGACCAGATCCTGGCGACCGGCCACCAAGTGGCTTTCCACCATCACCCCGACGATGCGCTCTTCGCCGTTGGCCAGCTGTGCGTTGATGTCGGCGATGACCTTGGGCTGGTTTTCCGGGTTCTTGCTGCTGTTGGCGTGGCTGGCATCGATCATGATGCGCGCGGCCAGGTGCGACTTGGCCAGGGTCTGACTGGTCGCTTCCACATGCGTGGCGTCGTAGTTGGGCGTCTTGCCGCCGCGCAGGATGACGTGGCAATCCGGGTTGCCCGCCGTGGCCACGATGGCGGTGCCGCCTTCCTTGGTGACCGACAGGAAGTGGTGCGGGTTGGAGGCCGCACCGATCGCGTCGGCGGCGATCTTGATGTTGCCATCGGTGCCGTTTTTGAAGCCGACCGGGCACGAGAGGCCCGAGGCCAGTTCGCGGTGCACCTGGCTTTCGGTGGTGCGCGCGCCGATGGCGCCCCAGGCGACGAGGTCGGCGATGTACTGCGGGGAGATCACGTCGAGGAACTCCACGCCGGCCGGCAGGCCGAGCTTGTTGATATCACGCAGCAGGCCGCGCGCCACACGCAGGCCCTTGTTGATGTTGAAGCTGCCGTCCAGGTCCGGATCGTTGATCAACCCCTTCCAGCCCACGGTGGTACGCGGCTTTTCGAAGTACACGCGCATGACGATTTCCAGCTCGTCAGCAAAGGCATCGCGMAGCGGCTTGAGGCGCTGGGCGTACTCGATGGCGGCGACCGGATCATGGATCGAGCACGGCCCGATCACCACCGCCAGGCGGTCGTCGCGGCCGTGCAGGATCTCGTGCAGGGCCGCGCGCGAGGCGCTGACCGTGGCGGAGGCTTCATCGTCGCAGGGCAGCATGGCCAGCAACTGGGCCGGCGGGGTCAACGGTTCGATCTTGCGGATGCGCAGGTCATCGGTGTGCGGGGG
This sequence comes from Stenotrophomonas sp. P5_B8, assembly GCF_054049855.1. Taxonomy (NCBI): domain Bacteria; kingdom Pseudomonadati; phylum Pseudomonadota; class Gammaproteobacteria; order Lysobacterales; family Lysobacteraceae; genus Stenotrophomonas; species Stenotrophomonas sp. P5_B8. The sequence goes on from NZ_JBFULO010000021.1 coordinate 19,314, forward strand.
CATGGGGAAAACTCCTTGGAAGTGGGGGTCCCCAGCGCGGCGGCAACAAAAAAGCCGCCAGGTGCGCTGGCGGCTTTCGGGAATGCGTCTGAAGCTTTCTTCAGGGTGAGCGCATGCCTTCCTCCGCCGGTGGCTTCGGAAAGTAATACCAAAAGTAGGAATTGGCGTGGCGTGCGTTCATTGGGGAGTATTGATAACACAGCTTCTGCGCGGCGCAAAATGTTTCAAACGCAACTGGCCAGCGGCATTCAGCCGTGGCCGCGACGTCGCTATGCCTTGGGCAACGCAGCCAGCTCGGCCAGGTGCTGCTGCAACCCACCCGCGCCGCCGACGACATGCGTAGTGGTGAAATAGCTGTGCCAGCCGGTGGCATCGATCGCGGCCAGCAATGCATCCGCGTCCTGGCGTTCGCTGCACTGCCATACCGCATAGAACTGCTCGGCACGGGTATGCGGCACGTCCTGGTCGATGGGACCCATCGCCAGTGGCGTGATCCTGGCCGGGTCCACGTGCTGCATGCCTGCGCCGATGCGGGCGAAGAAGGCCGCACGCGACAAGGCGTCGAGCGCGGTCCAGGCGGGGGTGGCGGTGTAGAGCTCGATCAACATGTACGACATGGCATTCCCAGGGTCAGAGTGAGCGCAACGCGCGCTTGCGAATGTAGGTATTGGCGAGATGGTCGGCATGCCGCAGCTGCCAGCCATCGCACAGCGCACGCACCCAGTCGGGCTGGCTCTTGCCGGCATCGTTGAGCCAGTTGCCCACCGAGTCCTGCACGTAGCGCGATGCATCGCAGCACAGCGCATCGAGCAGCGCGGCCGCGTGCTGTGGTTCCTGCTTGAGCAGCGTGATATGCGCCGCCCACACCCCGCGCGGGCGCAACGCTTCGCACGCGAAGCGGCGCACGTTGGGCGAAGGATCGGCGGTCCACGGCTGCAGATGCATGAGCACCCGCAGCGGCTCGGCGGCGATGTGCGGGCGTACGGCCAGCCACGCCCATTCGCGTACGCCGAAGTGGCTGTCATCGGCGAGCGCGCGCAGCGCATCGAGTTTGTGTTCCAGCGACAGGCGCGGGTCGCTGCCGATCAGGTAGCAGGCCCAGCCACGCACGGTGTCGCTGGTGTGCGTGGACCAGTGCGTGGCATCGCCAAGCGCGTGTGCGCGCAGCAACGTGGCCGCGCCCTGCATGCGCAGGGTGATGCCGCTGCTGGCGGCCTTGCGCATGTTGGCCACGGCAGCCGCCGGCAGTGATGGGGCGACGTTGCTCAGGAGACGGGCGAAGTCCACGGCGAGGACCTCGGCCAGGTGGGTAGCCTCGGCATTGCCACCATCGAGTTGTGCGCGGCGTTCGCGCGACAACGCCTGTGGTTTCATGCGGCGCTCCCGGCATCGGTTCGCGCCCATATCCGGCACAGCATGCCGCTGAGCAGCGTGCGTTCTTCGTCGCTGAGATCGGCGAACAGGGTACGGATCCACTGCGTGTGCTGGTCAAACAGCTCAACCGCGAGGGCTTGCCCTGCGGCGGTGAGGCTCACGTTGACCCGACGCTTGTCGGCCGGATCAACGTGACGCTCCAGCAGTGCATCGCGCTCGAGACCATCCAGCAGGCCGGTGACAGTGGCGCGGGTGACACCGGCGCGCTCGGCCAACTGATGCGGCGACAGCGCTTCGTCCGCGCCCTGCAGTAGGAACAGCATCACGAAGCGGCCCTCGCTCAGGCCCAGCGGTGCGAGCCGGTGGGCACAATCCTGGTCGATCGCGCTGGCCAGCGACAGCAGCTGGAAGCACTGTGACAAGCCGTCGAGTTCGGACTGTCCGCGGCGTTTGAGTTCGGTCAGGAAAGCGTGGTGTTTAGGTTCGAGCACGATGCGTCGACAACATGATTAGTCACCTAATCATATCGTCAACTTCGCGGACTGCAATGTTCATTGACGGACGCCCCGCTGATTTGCGCTGGGACAATCGTAATTCCCATCGCGCAACGAAAAACCCCGCCTTTCGGCGGGGTTTTTCGTACTGCGTTGGCGCATGGCGGGTACCGACCAACGGTCGGTACCTACCGGACCGATGCGTGCCGGCCGGGGGCCGGCGCCGGCATCAGAAGTCCATGCCGCCCATGCCACCCATACCGCCCATGCCGCCACCGCCGGCGCCAGCGCCGTCATCCTTCTTCGGGGCATCGGCCACCATGGCTTCGGTGGTGATCATCAGGCCGGCGATCGAGGCCGCGTTCTGCAGGGCCGAACGGGTCACCTTGGTCGGATCCAGGATGCYGAACTCCAGCATGTCGCCGAACTCACCGGTGGCGGCGTTGTAGCCGAAGCTGCCGGTGCCTTCCTTGACGCGGTTGACGATGACCGACGGCTCTTCACCGGCATTGGCCACGATTTCGCGCAGCGGGGCTTCCATCGCGCGCAGGGCGATCTGGATGCCGTGGTTCTGGTCTTCGTTGGCACCCTTCAGGCCGCTCAGCGCGGTGACCGCACGGACCAGCGCGACGCCGCCGCCCGGGACCACGCCTTCTTCAACGGCTGCACGGGTAGCGTGCAGGGCGTCGTCGACGCGATCCTTCTTTTCCTTCATTTCGATTTCGGTCGAGGCACCGACCTTGATCACGGCAACGCCGCCGGCCAGCTTGGCCACGCGTTCCTGCAGCTTTTCGCGGTCGTAATCGGACGAGGTGTCTTCGATCTGGGTCTTGATCTGGGTGACACGCGATTCGATGTTGGCCTTCTCGCCGGCGCCATCGATGATCGTGGTGTTTTCCTTGGAGACCTGCACCTTCTTGGCGCGGCCCAGGTCCTTGATCGTCGCCTTTTCCAGCGACAGACCAATTTCCTCGGAGATCACGGTGCCGCCGGTCAGCACGGCCATGTCTTCCAGCATCGCCTTGCGACGGTCGCCGAAGCCCGGTGCCTTGACGGCCACGACCTTGACGATGCCACGGATGGTGTTGACCACCAGGGTCGCCAGCGCTTCGCCTTCGATGTCTTCGGCGATGATCAGCAGCGGCTTGCCGGACTTGGCCACGCCTTCCAGCACGGGCAGCAGGTCGCGCACGTTGGAGATCTTCTTGTCGTGCAGCAGCACGTACGGATCGTCCAGGTCAGCGGTCTGCGACTGCTGGTTGTTGATGAAGTACGGGGACAGGTAGCCACGGTCGAACTGCATGCCTTCGACGACGTCCAGCTCGTTTTCCAGGCCCGAGCCTTCTTCAACGGTGATCACGCCTTCCTTGGTCACGCGGCGCATCGCTTCGGCGATGATGTTGCCGATCGATTCGTCGGAGTTGGCCGAGATCGTACCGACCTGGGCGATCGCCTTGTCGTCGGTGGTGGGCTTGGAGATGTTCTTCAGCTCGGCGACGGCGGCGATGACGGCCTTGTCGATACCGCGCTTGAGGTCCATCGGGTTCATGCCGGCCGCGACGGCCTTGGCGCCTTCGCGGATCAGGGCCTGGGCCAGCACGGTGGCGGTGGTGGTGCCGTCGCCGGCGTCGTCGTTGGTGCGGGAAGCAACTTCCTTCACCATCTGCGCGCCCATGTTCTCGAACTTGTCAGCCAGTTCGATTTCCTTGGCGACAGACACGCCGTCCTTGGTGATGGTCGGGGCGCCGAAGCTCTTTTCGAGCACGACGTTGCGGCCCTTCGGGCCCAGGGTAGCCTTGACGGCATTGGCGAGCACGTTGACGCCGCGCACCATGCGCGAACGGGCATCTTCACCGAAACGAATATCTTTGGCAGCCATTGCGATTACCTTTTATGTGGAGCCGGGCCAAGCCCGGCTGCTTGAATGGGGGAGATTGCGGAAGCGCCGGCACGGGCCGGCGGCATCACTCAGCCGAGGATGGCGAGGATGTCGTCTTCGCGCAGGACCTTGTACTCGACGCCTTCGGACTTGTAGCTGCTGCCGGCGTACTGGCCGTAGATGACCTTGTCACCGACCTTCAGCGACGGCGCGCGGACGCTGCCGTTGTCCAGGGGCTTGCCCGGGCCGACGGCCACGACTTCACCCTTGGTCGACTTTTCCTTGGCGGAATCCGGAATCACGATGCCGCCGGACGAGATTTCGTCGGCTTCGATCGGCTTGACTACGACGCGGTCATGAAGCGGCTTGATGCTCATGTGAGACCCTTTTAAGTTGTTGATTGGTCTAGGAAAGTCTGGCGATGTTAGCAGTCACCCAGGGCGACTGCCARCCACGCTCACGAAAAAACCCGACGGTGCGGGTACGGAGCAGAGA